>JASHQL010000449.1 GCA_030039155.1 Streptosporangiaceae bacterium
GATCACGTATGAGGTCGCGACGCCGACCAGCGCCAGCAGGAACGCGGCGCCGAGAAACTCAGCGATGCGGAAGAACCTGAGCTTGGCGAACGAGGTGTCGATCACCACGATGGCCAGGCCGCAGAGCGCGAGCTTGCCGGCCAGCGCCGCGATCGCCAGCACTGCGCTGCCTGGGTCGGCGCCGTTGCCAAGGCCCCACGGCAGCACGAACACGTTCAAGAAGATCGACGACAGCAGGAAGAACTTCATCCAGCTGCCCCACTTCATCAGCGCGTACGCCCGGCCCGAGTATTCGAGCACCCGGCTTTCCTCGATCATCGAGATCTCGGTCGTGCCGCCGTGCGCGTCGATCGGGATCCGGCCGTTCTCCACCAGCACGATCATGAAGAAGGCCAGCGTGCCGAGCAGGTGAGTCGGCAGCACCAGGGCGTACGGCGAGCCCGAGATCGCGTGGTTCATCAGGTACGGGTTGTCGGACGCCGAGACCGCGCCGACGGTGAAGAACACCAGGATCAGTGCAGGCTCGGCCATGCTGCCGATCCAGCTTGCCCGGCTCGCGCCGAGCCCGCCGTACGGGCTCGCGGTGTCCAGCCCGGCCAGCGAGGTCATGAAGCCCGCGAGCGCCAGCACGAACGCGCCGCCGATCAGGTCGGCAAGGAAGGCAAGCGGCAGCGGCGTATTGGTGATCACCGGCACGATCACCGAGACCGTGAGGTAGCAGGCGAAGGTCACGAACGGCGTGATGGTGAACACCCACGACGCCTGGTCGCTGGTCGCGCTGCCCTTGCGCAGCAGCTTGGCCAGGTCCCGGTACGGCTGCAGCACGCTCGGCCCGCGCTTGGACTCGACGATCGCCTCGGCCCTGGCAAGGACGCCCGCATACAGCGGCGCGCCGAGCAGCACCACCAGGCTCTGCAGCACCTGGACCAGAACAGCAGACAGCAAAATGGCCTCCACCTGGGCGGATCAACCGTTCAGGTAGAAGCCATCAGCCGGAGCCATCTCCGGCGTGCGCGAGCCTCATCGCGTGATCTTCACAATACATGGCAAGAGATCACCACGGAAGCCAGCGGGCAAGCCGCCGCACCAGCCCCGGCGACGGCAGCACCAGGCACTTCGTTCCTGGTCGGATACCACATGCTCGGTTAACCTGGAAACAACCGGCGGAGGGGCTCGCCGTCCAACCTCGCGGATCAGCCGCCAACGGTCCCTGCTGTAAAGGCAGGAGGCAGGCGGCGTGACACCGAGCGGCGATGCGGCTTGTCCGCATGTCTTGCCGGCGGCCCAGGGATCCGGCGGGCCGCCCACCAGGGCTGAGCTGACCGAGCTGGTCAGCCACCTCTACCTGTGCGAGGGCCTGTCCACCTACCGCATCGGCGCGGTGACCGGCGTGGACCGGCAGCGGGTCGGCCGGATGCTGGCAAGGGCGGGCGTGCCGGTCAAGGCCAAGGGCGCGGGCAGGCACCGGCATGTTGACCACCAGCAGGCCGTGCTTGACGAGCTGATGCAGCGGCTGTACACCGAGTCCGGCCTCAGCTCAGCGGAGATAGCCGCGGTCACCGGCATCCCGGAGCGCACGGTCCGCGACCGGCTGCACGCACGGGACGTCCGGATGCGCACGAAGGGGCGGGTCAACCGGGAGGACCGCGTTGCGGTGCCGGCCGACGCGCTGATCCGCCTGTACGTGGCCGGGGGGCTGTCGGCCGCCGAGACCGGCCGGATACTCGGCGTGTCCGGGCAGATCGTGCTGCGCTCCGCGCACGACGAGGGCCTGCCGGTCCGGATCGGCGGCCCCGAGCCCAGCCAAGGACCAGGCGAGATCGAGCTGGTCGAGGCGCTCTACGCCGATCCGCAGGTGCGGCGGGTGCTAGCTCGTCACCACGTCGCCAGGCGGCCCGCTGGCGGCTCGATCTGGCAGCGCTTCCCTGTCCCGGTCCCGGTCAGCCCGGAACTCGCCAGGGAGCTGTACGTGACCTGCGGTCTGGCGGTCAGGCACATCGAGTTGCTGACCGGCCAGCCGGCCCAGACGGTGCTCAGGCAGCTCGACGTCCAAGGGATCACGCGCAGGCCGGCTGGCGGCAGATCACCGTTCATGCGCCGCTGGAGACAGCGGCTCAGCAGCGTCACCAGGTGATGCGCCAGCGCGCCAGCTGGCGGACTTGGCGGCTGAGCGGGGGGCGGCAACTGCGCGCTTTACCCGGACGCGACGGCGGTTTTATGATCAGAGGCGCATGCGGCGGAGGGGCTCGCCGTCAATCGCGATCACCGCCAACGGTCCCTGCTCAGCGCAGGACGGAGGCTGCACGCCGCATGCTCCGCCGTGACTTCTGCACGGTTGGTATGCCCGACAACGGCAACCCTGCATCGCAGGTCTGGGCCCGACTGCCAAGCGGCGCTGCCCGCAGGCAGCCGCCGCCCCGCCGTCGCCGGCCGGCTGCCCGTTCCCGCCTCCGTTCAACCGCGCCAACGCACGTCCCAGGGCGAGCCGGCCATCGGGGCCGGCCGGTTGCAAGACAGGAGTGATGGCTCATGGCGACTTCAGGTGCTGTCGGACAGCAAGCCGGAGCGGCTCAGGATCCGCCCGCCCGTTCGGGCATGGCGAACCCTGGGCCGTGGGCGGTGACGGCGTTCGCCACGACGTCGTTCATGCTCGGCATGTACCAGACCGGGCTGCTGAACTCCGCCGGGCTGCCGATCGTGCTGCCCGCG
This sequence comes from Streptosporangiaceae bacterium, assembly GCA_030039155.1. Classification (GTDB taxonomy): domain Bacteria; phylum Actinomycetota; class Actinomycetes; order Streptosporangiales; family Streptosporangiaceae; genus JOPF074. Next base: position 2,710 of record JASHQL010000449.1, read on the forward strand.
ACGTTCTTCTTCGGCGGCCTCGTGCAGATCATCGTCGCGATCATGGAGTTCTCGCGCGGCAACCTGTTCGCCGGCGCGGTGTTCGGCACCTACGGCCCGTTCTGGGTGATGTTCGGGGCGTTCGAGACGCTGTACGTCAGCAGTGTTCCGGCCGCGCAGCTCAGCTCGGCGACCAGTCTGTTCCTTGCCGTGTTCGCGGTGATCACCTTCTACCTGGCGATCGCTTCGCTGCGCACCGACCTAGTGCTCACCATCATCATCTGGCTGATCTTCGTCGGCCTGGTGCTGCTGTCCATCGGCGCCGGTGCATCCAGCGCAGGCCTGACCAAGGCCGGCGGCTGGGTCGTCCTGGTCTTTGCCGTGCTGGCGTGGTACCACGCAGCCGGTGACATCATCGAGTCCACGTTCGGGCGCAAGCTCCTCCCGTTCGGCCCGGCGCCGGTCAAGTAGCACGCTGCTGCCGGACGAGCGCGGGCGGGCCGGCCTGGCCCGCCCGCGCTCACCACGTCGCGAAGAAGGGAGCCAGCACGATGGCCCCGCCTCGGCCCACCGAGCCAGCTGAGACGCGGCCTGGAAGCGGCCTGCGGCAGCGGCTGGCCGGGGCATCGCCGGCCTTGCGGTTCGTGCTGCTCGTCGGCGTCATGAGCTTCTTCGCTGATTTCACCTACGAGGGCTCGCGGTCGGTGATCGGGCCCTACCTCGGCACGCTGGGGGCCGGCGCGCTGGCGATCAGCGTGATCAGCGGGCTTGGCGAGTTCCTCGGGTACGGACTGCGGCTGTTCTCCGGCCGCAGCGCCGACCGGACCGGCCGGTACTGGCCGATTACCATCGGCGGCTACGTGCTGCAGATGACCGCGGTGCCGCTGCTCGCGCTGGCCGGGAACTGGGAAGTGGCGGCCCTGCTGATCATCGCCGAGCGGGTCGGCAAGGCGACCAGGAATCCGCCGCGCGATGCGATGCTGTCGCATGCGGCCAGGGAAATGGGTTACGGCTGGGGTTTCGGCGTGCACGAGGCGCTTGACCAGTTCGGCGCCATGTTCGGCCCGCTGCTGGTCGCGCTGGTGCTGGCGGTCAGCAATCACGACTACCGGCTCGCGTTCGCCGCCCTCGCCGTTCCGGCCGCGTTTACGCTGATCCTGGTGCTGGTCGCGAGACGGTTCTTCGCAAGACCGCAGGACCTTGCCGCAGGCCCTGCCGAGGTCAGGCCTGCGGGGCTGCCGAGAGCATTCTGGATTTACCTGGCCGGCGCGGCGCTGGTGGCGGCGGGCCTTGCGGACTTCCCGCTGATCGCGTTCCACTTCCAGCAGGCCCGCACCGTGGCCGCCCCGATCGTGCCGGTGTTCTACGCGGTCGCGATGGCGGTCAGCGGCACCGGATCACTGATCTTCGGCCGGCTCTACGACAGGGCCGGCATCGGCGTGCTGGTCCCGCTCACGATCGCCGGCGCGGCCTACGCGCCGCTGGTGTTCCTCGGCGGCGTGTGGGCAGCCGTCTTCGGGGTTGCGCTCTGGGGGCTGGCCATGGGCGTCCAGGAGTCGATCATCCCGGCCGCGGTGGCTCCGATGGTGTCGGCAGACCGGCGCGCATCCGCTTACGGGCTGTTCACGGGCGGCTACGGTACCGCGTGGGTACTGGGCAGCGTGGCGATCGGCGCGCTGTTTGATGTGTCGCTCGGGGCCGTGACCGCCTTCGCCGTCGCGGCGCAGCTTGCCGCGATCCCGTTCCTGCTCGCGGTCCGCCGTCGGGCTGGCAAGCCGGGCCGCGGCGATGCCGCCGCCCGCGGGCAGTCAGGCTGACAGGTGGACGCCACCACCGGACTGACCGGCTACCAGCACCGGCGGCTGGAGCTGGCAGACATGATTCGTGCGGTGCTGCCGGTCGCCCGCGGCTACGGCGATGAGCAGCGGGAGCAGGAGATCAGGGCGCTGCTGACCCGGCTGGCTGCCGGACGGTTCCAGCTCGCTGTCATCGGCCAGTTCAGCCGCGGCAAGACCACGCTGATGAACGCGCTGCTCGGTCACGCGTACCTGCCGATGGGCGCGCTGCCGATGACATCGGTGGTCACCACTGTCAGGTACGGCGCCCGCGCCCGTGCGCTGGTCCGCAGCCGTGCCGCCGCACTGCCGGTCGAGGTGCCGGTCACCGAGGTTGCCAGGTTCGTGGCCAGGTCCGGCACCGAGCGGGCCCGGATGCAGGTCGCCTCGGTCGACGTGGAGATCCCGGCCGAGCTGCTGCGGCTTGGCTTCGAATTCGTCGACACGCCAGGGGTCGGGTCGGCCGTCGCCGCCAATACCGCGGCGACGCTGCGCTACCTGCCACAGGCGGACGCCATCGTGTTCGTCACCGCGTTCGATTCGGCGCTGACCGCGGCCGAGGCCGACTTCCTGGCCGGCGCTGCCGGGCACGCAGGCAAGCTGTTCCTGGTCGTCAACAAGCGCGACCTGGTATCCGCAGCCGAGGCCGCCGACGTGGCCGGCTATGTGCGCCAGTGGGCTCGCGGCAGCCTGCCTGCCGGGCTGCAAGTCTTCGAGGTCTCTGCGCTGCAGGCGCTGGACGCCGCGATCAGCGGCGACGCGGCGCTGCTGGCTGCCAGCGGCATCGGGCCGCTGCGTGACGCGCTCACCCAGTTCCTCACCGCCGAGCAGGGACGGCTCGCGCTGCGCAACGTTGCCACCGGTGCGGCACGCCTGGTGGCCAGGCAGCAGCGCGATCTGCGGCTGGCACAGCCAGCCGACGGCGCGGCCGCCGGTTCCGGCGGGGCTGCCAGGTTCGAGGCACGCGTGACCGAGCTCCTTGACCAGGTTGGCGCGCTGGCGGACCAGATCGCGAGCTCGTCCGCCGTCGCCGCGCAGGCTGTGCTGGCCGATTGCCGGGCCGCCTGGCTGGCCGAGCTCAGTCAGCGTGTCGCCCCGCTGGCCACGGCCGCGCTGACCGCGGTGCGAACCCCAGCGGGCGATCAGGCACCGGACGTGCCCGACGCCCTGCAGCTGGCTGAACGGCAGGCGGCCGCCGACTGGCTGGAGATCCGGGCAGCCGAGTTCGGCGAGGCGGTCATCGCGGCCGCGGCCCAGGGCATCGCCGCGCTGATGGACCTGGCACGGTCACCACGGCAACTCGGGGCGGCACTGGCCGGCCTGCCAGCTCCGGCCAGCCCGCAGGCCGGCTGGACGGCCGAGGAACTCCCGGAGTTCGCGGTCCGGGCGGTGGACTGGACCAGCCCCGTCCGGCCGGCCAGGTCCCGGCGCGGCCGCGGCACCGACCGCGCCAACGCCGAGGCCGCGGCCGCTGCGGTGGCCGACTTCCTCGATCGGGCCGGCGCCGCGCTGCTGGCCAGCGCGACCGACTGGGCGCTGCGGCTTGGCGACCAGGCAAAGCGGCTGGTCCGCGCCGAGGCCGCCCAGGTCGGGCGGTACCTGACCACCCGCCCGCACCCCGACGACCTGGCCGTGCTCGCCGATCTTGGCAGCCGGCTGGCTGCCTATCAGCAGGCGCTGGTCTCCTGGCTGCCGGGTGCCGAGGGTCAGGCAGCCGGGCCGGACGCGCAGCCGCCGGCCGGGGCAGCGGCCGGGCCACAGGCGTCCTGCGCGATCTGCAGCAGGCTGGAGCTGGCGCAGACCGAGTACCTCATCCATCGCCAGTACCAGCTGGCGACCAGGCAGTCCGACCAGGCGCGGCACGCTGAGACCGGCGGCTTCTGCCCGCTGCACAGCTGGCAGTACGCTCACCTCGCCTCTCCGGTCGGCATCTCGGCCGGAACCGCCACGCTGGCCGGCCAGCTGGCCGGCGCCCTGCAGGACGCCGGTGCCGGCAGCCGCGATGCCGGCGAACTGGCCGGCCGCGTCGCGGCCCTCGTCGGCACCGTGTCCTGCCCGGCCTGCGCGGTCCTTGCCGAGGCCGAGCGGCAGGCAGCGCAGCAGCTAGCGGCGCAAGGACCGGTGCCCGACGGGCCGCCGCAACTGTGCCTGCGGCACCTCGCCCTGGTGCTCGACCTGCATCCCGAGCTGGCCGACGGCCGGGCCATGACCAGCGCACTGGCGGCGACGCTGGCGAGGGCATCGCAGGACATGCGGGCGTACGCGCTCAAGCGGGAAGCGCTGCGGCGCAGCCTGATCACGGCCGATGAGGCCAGTGCCTACACCGACGCGCTCCGGCTGCTGGCCGGCCAGGCAGCGCTGGCGATGCCTGCACAGCCTGACTAGGCGCGGGCAGCCGAAGCCGCGCTCAGCTGTCGGTGAGGCCGGCCGTGTCCGGCGCCGCGGTTTCGCCGGCCGGCCAGCCGCTCCGGCCCGGCCGCCACAAGTTGGCCAGGTACGGCGCGTAGCGCCGGCCGTGCTGGCCGAGCATCCCGCGGATGTGACCGGCCAGCGGCGGGCGCAGGTCCAGGCCGCCGATCTCCGCCACCGGGACGAACGCCGGCGCCAGGCCCGGCTCGCGCTGTTCCGGCCCGGTACCGGCCGAGGTCTCGGTTGCCGCGAACACGATGTCGACGGTCCGGCGACCGCCGTCTGGCCCGAGGACTTCCAGCACGAAGGCGACCTTCGAGGGATCGACCTGCAGCCCGGTCTCCTCGACCACCTCCCGGCGCGCGCACGCGGCCATGCTCTCGCCGGCCCGCGGGGTGCCGCCTGGCAGCACCCAGTCGTCGGCTCCGCTCCTGGTGCGGTGGACCAGCAAGACGCACTGCCGGCGGACGACCACCGCCGAGCACCTGAGTTCGATGCCATCAGGAATTGTCACGTGCCGCCTCCTCGTGGCCGATGCGAGCGCCGGGCCGCCAGGCGGCACGGTCAGCTCGCATGCGGTAGCCCTCCGGTCCAAGAGCAGGACCCATCGGCCACCAGGCAACGGCCGCTGCGGAACACCGCAAGGCCACGGCGGGATCCACCGCCGAGTGGGCACGCCACTGCTGCCATGCTATGGCACCTGACACGGCAGCCGCTGCGGCCAGGGCGTCCGGCCTCGGCGCGCCGACGCGCCCGGCTAAGCTAGCTGCCAGCGGCGCTCGCCGCACGGCGATGGAACCCGCCGGGGCGCAGGACCACCTCCGCCCGATTGCCGGCCGGCCGATGGTTCCTGTCCATCTGCGCGCGAGGACAGGGGCATGTCGGCACCAGCATCCAGGCCGCTCCGGCAGGCCCGCCGGTGAGCGCGACCCCGGCGGCAACCCAATCGGCGGCCCGCGATCCGGCTGAGCCAGCCGGCCGCGGCACCCTCAGCATCCTGTTCCCAGGCCCGCACGCCGCGCCGGAGCTGCCCGCCGAAGCGCCGGCCTGCCTCAGCGATCTCAACCTCGATCAGCTGGCCGGATCCGTCACCGCCGGCCGGGAGGAGTACGGCCTGCTGCCGCTGTTCTACCGTCTTCTCGACCAGCCGGCCGAGGTCGAGTACCGGCAGGCAGTGTGCCGTGACCTTGACCACGATCAGCTACGCCGCAGCATCGAGGACTTCGGGCAGCGGATGCGCGCGATGCGGGACTGGCTGGAGCAAGCCAGCCGGGTACGGCACCCGCTGCAGCGGGCACGGCTCTTCCTTGCCGCGGCGAGCGCGTACTGCGCCGCCGCCGAGTCGCTCGGTGACGGCCTCGGGTCCGCTGACCTGGCCTCAGCCGGACTGCTGGCGCTGCGTGACTACCTGCGCGGCTACCTGGCATCGGCCGGGTACGGGTCGATGCGGCGGGAGGTCACCAGGCTGGAAGACTCGCTCGGCCAGGTCAGGTACGCGTTGCACATCAAGGGCGGCAGGATCACGATCAGCGCGGCCGAGCGCGGCGCCGACTACAGCCAGCAGGTGCTGGCGACCTTCGCGAAGTTCGCCGACGCGAGCCCGGCCCCAGAACTGCACAGGTTCAAGGTGCCGGCGCTGCTCGAGGCCGATCACGTCGAGGCGGGCATCCTCGAGCGCGTCGCGCTGCTGTTTCCCGACACCTTCGGCCTCCTCACCGCATTCTTCGCGCACCGGCAGGACTGCTTTGATCAGGTGGTCAGCCGGTTCGACCGGGAGGTTCAGTTCTACCTCGGTTACCTGGAGTACCTGAGGCCGCTGCGGGCCGCCGGGCTCGCGCTGTGCTATCCGCGGGTGTCCGAGCGGGCGGCGGTGACCGAGGTCGCACAGGCCTTCGACATCGTGCTCGCGGCCAGGCTCGCTGCCGAGCGCCGGCCGGTCGTCTGCAACGATGTCAAGCTCGACGATCCGGGGCGGCTGATGGTGATCACCGGCCCGAACCAGGGCGGGAAGACGACCTACGCCAGGAGCATCGGCCAGCTCCACTACCTGGCCGGCCTGGGCCTGCCGGTGCCGGGCAGCTCGGCGGCCGTCGGCCTGGCCGACCAGATCTTCACCCACTTCGCCGATGCGGAGCAGATCGAGACCCGCAGCGGCAGGCTTCAGGATGACCTGGTCAGCCTGCACGAGATCGTGCTTCAGGCGTCCAGCCGCAGCGTGGTCATTCTGAACGAGATGCTCACCTCGGCCACCCTTGCCGACGCCGTGCGGCTCGGCATCAGGGTGCTGACCCGCATCGCCGACCTCGGCTCGCTCTGCGTCTGCGTCACCTTCGTCGATGAGCTCGCATCGCTCGGCCAGCACACCGTGAGCATGGTCGCGGCAAACCCGCAGAACCCCGCCGAGCCGACGTTCCGGCTGGAACGACGCCCCGCCGACGGCCTCGCCTACGCCCAGGCGGTCGCCGAGCAGCACCATCTCAGCTACCCGCAGGTCAGGGCCAGGGTGACCGGGTGAAGGCGAACCTGCTCTACGCCGACGGGCAGGCCGGGCCCGGCGGGCCCGCGCCGCAGCACAGCACCGAGCTCGCCGATGATCTCGAACTCGACCTGCTGCTCGGCGCGATGGCAGGCGGCGATCAGTACCTCTACGACGTCGCTCGCGAGGTACTGCTCGCCAGCCTGACGTCGGCTGACCAGATCCGGTACCGACAGGCCATCCTCGCCGACTGGCTGCAGAACCCGGACACCGCGCTGGCGCTCTACCGGCTGGCCACCGACGCGATCGGCGCCGAGCAGCGAACCAGGGCCGATGCGTTCAGCAGCCCCGGCTACCTGCTGAACCGGTCAGTGCAGGTGATGGAGGCGTACGCCGGGCTGCTCAGGAAGCTGCGCGGCATCGCCGACCAGCAAGCCGGCCGCTTTCACTCCCCCGGCTGCAGCGCCCTGCTGAGCACGCTGCGCGCAGAGCTCGGCGATGCCTATCTCGCGCAAGTCGAGCTGCATCTGCGCCAGCTGCGATTCAGGGGCGGGCTGCTGATGACTGCGAGCCCTGGCACCGCCAGCACCGGCACGGACTATGCCCTGGGCCGGCCGGACAGCGGCCGCGGCGCGCTTCGCGGGCTGCTGGCACCAGGCAGCGGGCCGGCCAGGTACGTGCTGGACGTGCCGGAGCGCGACGTGACCGGGCGCCAGACGCTGTCCGGCATCAGGGATCACGGCATCGGCGAGGTGGCCGGCGCGCTGGCTCAGTCCTGCGAGCACATCCGCGGCTTCTTCGAGCAACTGCGCCGCGAGGTCGCCTTCTACCTTGGCTGCCTGCACCTGCACGAGCGGCTGGCCGAGCGCGGCCAGCCGACCTGCATGCCGGTCCCGCTGCCCGCGGGCCGGCCGGTGCTCACCGCGCGCGGCCTGGTCGACGCCGCGCTGGCGCTGTCCCTCGACGCCCAGGTCGTGGCCAACGACGTAGCCGCTGACGGCAAGGCGCTGGTGCTGATCACCGGCGCGAACCAGGGCGGGAAGTCGACCTTCCTGCGCAGCGCCGGGCTGGCGCAGCTGATGATGCAGTGCGGCATGTTCGTGACGGCCAGCGAGTTCTCGGCCAACGTGTGCGGTGCCGTCTACACCCACTTCAGCCGGCCAGAAGACGTCACGATGACCAGCGGCAAGCTGGACGAGGAACTGGCCAGGATGAGCGAGATCATCGACGCGATCAAGCCAGGCTGCCTGCTGCTGTGCAACGAGTCGTTCGCTGCCACCAACGAGCGCGAGGGCTCGCATATCGCCAGGGCGGTCATCAGCGCGCTGCTGGACAGCGGCGTCAAGGTGCTGGCCGTGACGCACTTCTTCGAGCTGGCCCGCGGACTCTTCGCCGACGCGCGAGATGACGCGCTGTTCCTGCGTGCTGACCGGCAGCCCGACGGCAGCCGGACATTCCGCCTGGCAGCAGGCGAGCCGCTGCCCACTGGGCACGCCGCCGATGTCTATGCGCGCGTCTTCGGCGAGCCGCTGCACGGCCCAGGCACCGCGCCGCAAGCGGGCGGCTAGCCCGTCAGTGCGCGGTCAGCAGCAGCACCGGCACCGAGCCATCCTGCACCGCGCAGTCCGCGACCTGGCCGAGCCGCGATTTGCGCCGCCTGCCCGCGCCACGGCGGCCGAGCACCAGCACGTCGAACCCGTGCTCGGCGGCGTATTCGGTCACGATGCGCGCGGGGCTGTCGCGATCGGTAGCGACGACCTGGAGGCTGATCCGTACCGCGCCGGCCATTGCCTGCTCGCGGCGGAGCGCGTCGATCAGGGATTCGGCGAGCTTGCGGATATCGCTGCCGTCGTCGTCCTGCCCCGCATCGCCGTCGGCGTGCTCGGCTCGCTCGACCACCGAAAGCACGACCACGTGTCCGGCGTCCCGCGCGGCTACCGCGACTGCCGCCCTGACCGCATCTGCCGAGTCCGGCGAGCCGTCGAAGCCCGCGAGCACCCGGCGGAATGGGCCTGCCGCCCTCACCAAGGCCGCCCGGCCAGCCCGCACGCGCGATCGTCGCCGCCCACATTGCCCTCCAAACTCCCGGCAGCGGAAGGTGCTAGAGGCCATCAGCGACGTCCATCGCGGTTCACGGCGAGCCTCATCGCCTCAGCCAATTGTGGCGACGGGCCCCGCCCTCCACAAGTGCCGGCCGGCGCCTGCCCGGCGGGCTGCGCCGCCCGGTCCTGGCGCTTGACCGCCGGTCCGCGCGTTGCCAGACTGCTTGCTGGCGAAGGGGCTCGCCCTGACCGCGGTAGCTGCCGCTGACAGTCCCTGCACGCGCGATCCGGCGTGAGGGAGAGGTATGTCCAGGGTGAGCGATGCCGAGGTCCTGCTGCTGTGGCGTGCACTGCGGGCCTTCCGGTCAGGCAGGAAGCCGGCCTGCGCCGCGCGCGGTCATCCGGCAAGCAGCCGCTGCCCGGTCTACGAGTCCTGCCCGCGCTGGCAGGGCCAGCCGGATGACTGGGCCGCCAGCCTGGAGGAGACGGCCGACGAGACCGAACGCAGGCGGATGACCTGGCCGTGCACCAGGATCCTGGACCTGCTGACACCCGATCTGACCAGGATCGGCCCGTGACCGCGGGCGAGTGGGGCGGCTAGCGTGCCGGCCGCTACCCCGCTGCCGCGCGGACCGTCGGTGCTCACCCTGTACAGCGCCGATGACCTGCTGACCGAGCCGGGCTGCCCGGTCTGCCGCTACGCCGCCGAGGCCGGCGACCGCTACCTTGGCTGGTTCGCGCTCGAGGGGCACGGCGAGCCGACGGCGATCACCAGCCTGTGCCACTCACTCGGCACGTGCCCCTCGCACACCAGGCGGCTGATGGCCCAGCCGGGCGCCGCGACCAGGCTCACCGCGGTCTACCGGTACGTCCTGACGTCGGCACGAGACCGGCTGGCCGGCGGCAGCCAGCCGGTGCGCGAGTGCCCGGCCTGTGCGCATGACAGGGCCGCCGCCGACCGGGCGCTCGACACCCTGCTCGACGGCCTTGCCGAAGCCGGGGCCAGGAGCCGGTGCCGCGAACTCGGCGGGGTCTGCATCCCGCACCTGGCCGAGGCCGCCGCATCCAGGCATCGGCGCAGCGCAGCGTGGCTGGCGCAGATCCAGCAGGAGGTGCTCGCGACCGGCTCTGGCACGGCTGGCTGGCTGGCCGGCCTCGACCAGGACACCGAGACCAGGGCGGTGTTGCGGCAGGCAGTCCCGATGGCTGGCACGGCGGTGCCTGGTGCCTGCATGGCATGCCTTG
>JASHQL010000450.1 GCA_030039155.1 Streptosporangiaceae bacterium
CTGCTCGGCCGCGGTGGCGCGCAGCGGCGTCGGCCCCATGTTGGCCAGCGCGATCCTGCCGTGCACCGCCGCGACGCCGACGATGGCCCAGTCGTTGGCCCTGCGCACGAACTTCTGGTAGCCCCAGGGCACGCCGGGCCGCCGCGGCACGCGCACCCTGGTCAGCAGCTCGTCCGGCTGCAGCGCGGTCTCGAAGAAGCCGGTGAAGAAGTCGTCGGCCGCCACCGTGCGGGTGCCGCCTGGGCCCTGCAGCTCGACCGACCCGCCAAGCGCGAGCAGTGCCATCGGCAGGTCGGCAGCCGGATCGGCGTGCGCGAGTGACCCGCCGATCGTGCCGCGGTGCCGGATCTGCGGGTCACCGACCTGGGCGGCCGCGTGCGCGAGCAGCGGCGCGTCGGCTTGCACCAGCGCGGACGCGGCCAGGTCGGCGTGCCTGGTGGTCGCGCCGATCACCAGCTCGTCGCCGGCGGCGGCGACCCCGGCCAGCTCGGCCACCCTGCCGATGTCGATGAGCACCTCGGGCGCGGCCAGCCTGAGCTTCATCATCGGCAGCAGCGAGTGGCCGCCGGCCAGCAGCTTCGCGTCCTCCCCGTGCTCGGCGAGCAGCTCGACGGCATGCCCGGCGGAGTTCGCGCCGACGTAGTCGAACGGCGCGGGGATCATGCGCTCACCTCGGCTGCGGCCGGCGCTGCCTGGCCGGCCGACCCGGCGGCGGCCAGCACGGCCCTGACGATGTTGTGGTAGCCGGTACACCGGCACAGGTTGCCTTCCAGGCCCTCGCGCACCTGTTCCTCGGTCGGGTTCGGGTTCTCCGCGAGCAGGCCGACGGTGGCCATCACCATGCCCGGCGTGCAGAACCCGCACTGCAGGCCGTGCTCGCGCTGGAACGCCGCCTGCACCGGGTGCAGGTTGCCCGGCTCGCCGAGCCCCTCGGCCGTGGTGACCTGCTGCCCGGCCGCCTGCACGGTGAGCACCGTGCAGGACTTCACCGACTTGCCGTCGAGCAGCACCGTGCAGGCGCCGCACGAGGTGGTGTCGCAGCCGACGTTGGCGGCGCGCAGCCCGCAGCGCTCGCGCAGGAAGTGCACGAGCAGCAGCCGCGGCTCCACCTCGGCCGACCTGTGCTCGCCGTTGACGGTGAGTTCCACCCGCATCAGCCATGCTCCGATCCGTCGTGCGCCGCGTCCCTGATCGCCTGCCAGACCCGGCGCGGTGTGGTCGGCATGTCGATATGGCGGACGCCGAGGTACGCGACCGCGTCGATCACCGCGTTCTGCACCGCGGGCGTCGAGCCGATGGTGCCAGCCTCCCCGATGCCCTTGGCGCCGAGCGGGTTGTAGCTGGTCGGCGTCGCCATGTCGGCCAGCTCGAAGCTCGGCATCTCGGTCGCCGACAAGATCGGGTAGTCGGCGAAGCTGGTGGTCAGCGGGTTGCCGTCAGCGTCGTACAGGACCTCTTCGAGGAACGCCTGCGCGGCGCCCTGCGCGATGCCGCCGTGCCGCTGGCCCTCGGCGAGCAGCGGGTTCAGCACCACGCCGGCGTCGTCGACGGTCACCATCCGGCGCAGCACCACCTTGCCGGTCTCGGTGTCCACCTCGGCGACCGCGACGTGCGTGCCGAACGGGAAGGTCGCGCCAGCCGCCGCGAACACGGTGCGGACCAGCAGCCGCTCGCCCTCGGCCAGCGCGGCCAGCGGGACCGACGCGTCCGGATCGCCGGCCACCGCGAACGCGCTGCGGCCGACGTCGAAGACCAGGTCGGCCGGGTTCGCCTCGAGCTGGTCCGCGGCCCGCTGCCTGGCCACGTCGAGCAGTTCCTTGGACGCCTGCTGCACCGCGGCGCCACCGAGCTGCAGGCTGCGCGAGCCGCCGGTGCCGCCGCCCTCTGGGATCAGGTCGGTGTCGCCCCACTTCAGGGTGATCTTCTCCACCGGGATGCCGAGCTCGTCGCTGGCGATCATCGCCCACGCGGTTGCGTGGCCCTGGCCGTGTGGTGAGGTACCGGTCAGGATCGTCGCGGTGCCGTCAGGGTGCACCTCGACCGAGGCGTTCTCGTTCGGCGCGCCCGCCTCGTCGCCGGCTCCGGTGATCTCCACGTAGGAGGCGAGCCCGATGCCGATCTGCCGGACGTCGCCGCTTGCCCTGCGCCGCTGCTGCTCCGTGCGCAGCTCGTCGTACCCGGCGGCCGCCAGCGCCTTGTCCAGCGCTGCCACGTAGTCGCCGCTGTCGTACAGCGCGCCGAACGCGGTCTGATGCGGTTCGGTGAACGTCGGCAGCAGGTTCTTCCGCCGCACCTGCGCCGGATCCACGCCAGCGGCGGCGGCGAACAGGTCGATCGCCCGCTCAACGGCGGCCGTCGCCTCCGGGCGCCCGGCACCTCGATAGGCACCGACCGGGGTCGTATTGGTGACCACCGTCTTGGCGATTGCCTCAGCGCGCGGGAACGCGTACGGCCCGGGCGTCATCAGGATCGTCAGGAACGGCAGGATGGCGCCGATCCGCGGGTAGGCTCCCGCGTCCTGCAGCACCTCGAGCCGGTAGGCCTGCACGGTGCCGTCCTTGCTGCCGCCGATGGTGACCTGCTGCCGCTGCGCCCTGCCGTGCGTCATCGAGATCAGGTTCTCGTACCTGGTCTCGGTCCAGCGGGCCGGGCGGCCGAGGTACCTGGCGATCCAGGCCACGACCGCGTGCTCGGGATCAGCGCCGAACTTCGCGCCGAACGCGCCGCCGACATCCGGCGTGATCACCCGGATCTGCGCTTCTTCCAGGGCGAGCAGCTTGGCCAGCGAGCCGCGGGTGCCCTGTGCGCCCTGGTTCGGCACCCAGGCGGTGAGCCTGCCGTCATCGCCCCACACCGCGGCGGCCGCGCGGGTCTCCATCGGGGCCGGCGCCACCCGCTGGTTCACGATGGTCTGCGACACCACGACCTCGCAGCCGTCGAACAGATCGGCCTTCAGCGAGTCCGGGGAGCCGAAGTCGGCGGCGGTGTTGGTGCCGGCGTCGGCGTGCAGCACGACCTCGTCGGCCGCCGCGGCGGTCATGTCGACCACCGCGGGCAGCAGGTCGTAGTCGACCTGCACCAGCTCGATCGCGTCCTCGCCCTGGTAGGCACTCTCGGTGACCACCGCGGCCACCGCCTCGCCGACGTGCCTGACGGTGTCGGTGGCCAGCAGCCGCTGGCGCATCTTCCCGTTGATCAGCCCGGCCATCGCGGGCTCGATGGTGGGCAGGTCGGCCAGGTCGGCGCCGGTGATCACGGCCACCACGCCGGGAGCGGCGAGCGCCGCGCTGACGTCGATCTCGGAGATCTTGGCGTGCGCCACCGGCGAGCGGACGAAGGTCACGTGGCAGGCGCCGGCCAGCCGCTCGTCCACCACGTCTTCGGTGTAGACGCCGCCAGTCGTCAGGAATCGCGGGTCCTCGGTGCGCAGCACGCGCGTGCCCAGGATGCTCACTCGCCGTCAGCTCCTTCCAGCCACTGCCCCCGACGCGAACCAGGCGCGGCAGCCGGCTATTCCTGACGCTGCCCGGCAACAAAGGATCATTCCGCGTCGGCGCCGAGCGGGTCAAACCGGGGTCGCCGCCGCCAGGAAAATCGTTTCCGTGCAGGTCAAGCGACTGGGTAGCATCGAAAGTCCGACCCCAGGCCAGATTGGATGTCCCGCCCATGCCCGCGCGTGCGCGAGTGCGCCGTTCACCAGTGGCGGGCCGTACCGGCGGGATCCGCGGCGGTCGTCCCGCGAGGGCAGCGCTGTCCGGGCTGGTGGCCAGGCTCCCGGTGCTCGGCGTCCGCGACTTCCGGCTGCTGCTGGCCGAGCGGCTGCTCGCCCCGGCTGCCTTCTCGTTCTCCATGGTCGGCGTCTCGTTCGCGGTGCTGGCGGCCACCGCCACCCGCGCCCACCCGGCCGGCTCGACCGCGGACCTGTCGTTCGTGCTGGCCGCGCAGATCGCGCCGTCGCTTGTCTTCATGCTGATCGGCGGCGTTTTCGCGGACCGGTTCGCGCCGCAGAAAGTGATCTTCGTGGCGAACGTCATGATCGCGGCGGGTGAGGGCTCGTTCGGCATCCTGGTGCTGGCCGGCCAGCCGCGGCTGTGGCAGATGATCGCGCTTGAGTGCGTCACCGGCACCGGCATGGCCATCTTCTATCCTGCCTCGCAGGCACTGCTGCCGCGGCTGGTACGGCCGGCGCTCATGCAGCAGGCGAGCGCGGTGAGCCGGATGGCCATGAACGGCGGGCAGATGGGCGGCGCGGTGGTCGCCGGGTTCTTCGTCGCGGCGTTCGGGCCGGGCTGGGCGCTGGCGTTGTGCGGCGCCGGCCTGCTCGGCACGCTGCCGCTGCTGCTGCGCATGCGGGTCGGCGCGTTCGCCAGGCAGCACAGCGCGAGCATGCTGCACGAGTTGCGCGAGGGCTGGTCGGAGTTCCGTTCGCACACCTGGCTGTGGGTGATCGTGGCCCAGTTCGGCGTCATCCTGATGGCCTGGTACGCGGCGTTCGCGGTGCTCGGCCCCGCGGTGGCGCGCGTGCACCTGGGCGGGCCGAGGTCCTGGGGCCTGATCATGGCTGCCGAGTCTGTCGGCCTGATCGCCGGCGGCGTGCTGTCACTGCGGTTCACGCCGCGACGGCCGATGCTGTTCGTCGTGCTCATCGGCGCCGCCATCGCGATCTCGCCGCTGTCGCTCGCGATGCTGTGGCCGCTGCCGCTGATCTGCCTGGCCGCGCTCAGCCTGGGCGTGGCGATGGAGATCATGATGGTGCAGTGGACGGTAGCGCTGGCCAGGTACATCCCGTCGGACATGCTGGCCAGGGTCTCTTCTTACGACGCGCTCGGCTCGGTGATGGCGATGCCGGTCGGCGCGGTGCTGGCCGGCCCGATCGCGGCCGCGATCGGGGTGTCGGCGACACAGTACGGCGCGGCCGCGCTGATCGTGGCCGCGTCCGCGCTCGCGCTGATCCCGCGCGACGTCCGGCGCATGCGTGCCGGGGCGATGCCAGACCTGGCCAGGCTCGCCGACGCGGGCGATCAGCCGTCGCTGGCAGGTGCCGGCTAGCCCGTCTTCCGGCCTAGACTCAGGCATCAGGGCCATTCCACGACAGATGGGTACCCATGCCTGCTGCATCCGGTCAGCCAGCCGAAGCGATCAGCGCCCTGCTGGCCTGGGCTGACCGGGCCGCGCCTGCCCTGATCGCGCCCGAGGATGGCCAGGTCGTCAGCCACGGCATGCTGGCCGACCGGGCCGGCGCGCTCGCCCTGCGGCTGGCCGGCGCCGGGGTCAGCCGCGGCGACCGGGTCGCGCTCGCGCTGCCGAACGGCCCTGACTGCATCGAGGTACTGCTGGCGACCATGCTGCTCGGCGCGGCCGCGGCGCCGCTCAATCCCGGTTACACCGAGACCGAGTTCGGGTTCTACCTGGGCGACATCCGGCCGCGGCTGATCATCACCAGGGCCGGCCAGCCGCGGGCCGCGATCAGCGCCGCGGACCAGGCCGGGGTCACCGTCATCGCGGTCGGCCAGGGCGAGGACGGCAGCACGGCGCTGCAGGCAGCCACGCCGCCGGCGGCGAGCTTCGAGCCGGCCGAGCCGGACGACGTCGGCCTGGTGCTGCACACCAGCGGCACCACGAGCCGGCCCAAGCAGGTGCCGCTGCTGCAGCGCAACCTGATGGCATCGGTGCGCACCATCGCCGCGCACTACCGGCTCGGCGACGGTGACGTGTCCTACTGCGCGATGCCGCTGTTCCACGTGCACGGCCTGGTCGCGTCCGCGTTCGCCGCGCTGAGCGCGGGCGGCGCGGTGATCTGCCCGCGCCGGTTCACCGCGCAGCGGTTCTGGCCGCAGGCGCGCGAGCACCGCGCCAGCTGGCTGTCCGCGGGGCCGACGTTGCACCGGATGCTGCTGGACGCCCGCGACCAGGCGGGCGCCCCGCCGACCCTGCGGTTCGCCAGGTCGTGCAGCTCGCCGCTGGCGCCGGCGCTGCTCGAGCGCGCCGAGAACGGCTACGGCGTGCCGATGCTCGAGGCGTACGGGATGACCGAGGCCAGCCATCAGATGACCGCCAACCCGCTGCCGCCGGCCGCCAGGATCCCCGGCTCGGTCGGCGTGCCGACCGGCTCGCAGGTCGCCATCGCCGACCAGCATGGCCGGTTGCTGCCGGCCGGCAGCGCCGGCGAGGTGGTGGTGCGCGGGCCGGCGGTGATGTCCGGCTACGTGAACAACCCGCAGGCCACCGCCGAGGCGTTCTTCGGTGACTGGTTCAGGACCGGGGACCGTGGCGCGCTCTCCGGCGGTTACCTCTACCTGGAAGGCCGGATCAAGGAGATGATCCTGCGCGGCGGTGAGAACATCGCGCCGGCCGAGATCGAGGAGGTGCTGCTGGCTCACCCGGCGGTGCGCGACGCGGTCTGCTTCGGGCTGCCCGACGAGAAGTACGGCGAGCTGCCGGCCGCCGCCGTGACGCTGGCCGGCCAGGCCGAGCCCAAGGCGATCACCGACTTCTGCAGGGAACGCCTCGCCGCCTTCAAGGTGCCGTCCAGGCTGTACGTGCTCACCGAGATCCCGCGAACGCCGACCGGCAAGGTGCAGCGCCGCCGGATGGCGGAGTTCGTGGCCGGCCGGCAGCCGAGCCAGTGAGGTTCTGCGTCGTCGGGGCGGGCGCCATCGGCGGTTACGTCGGCGCGGCGCTGGCCCGCAGCGGCGCGGACGTCACGCTCGTCGCCAGGGGCGCGCAGCTTGCGGCCATCCAGCAGCGCGGCGTGCAGGTGCGCTCGCCGCGCGGCGACTTCTCGGCCAGCCCGCGGGCCACCGGCGAGCTGGCGGCCGTGCAGTCGGCCGACGTGGTGTTCGTGGCGCTCAAGGCCTACAGCCTGGCCGGGATCGCGCCCAGGCTCGGCCCGCTGCTGCAGCCGGACGCCGCGGTGATCTGGGCGCAGAACGGAATCCCGTGGTGGTACTTCCAGTCGCTTGACGGCCCGCTGGCCGGGACGATCCTCGGCAGCGTGGACCCTGACGGCACGATCGCCGGCTCGATCGCGCCGCAGCACAACGTCGGCTGCGTCACCTACTGCTCCACCGAGATCGTCGAGCCCGGCGTGATCCAGCACTTCGAGGGCACCCGCTTCACCCTCGGCGAGCCTGACGGCTCGGTCACCGACCGGTGCAGGCAGATCTCCGCGGCGTTCACCGCGGCCGGGCTGAAGGCGCCGGTCGAGCCGCGGCTGCGCGATCAGATCTGGCTGAAGCTGGTCGGCAACGTGGCGTTCAACCCGATCACCGCGCTGACCAGGGCGACACTTGGCCAGCTCGGTGAGCTGCCGGAGATGGTGCAGCTACTCGAGGCGATCTTCGCCGAGTGCGCGGCGGTGGCCGGGCAGCTCGGCATCAGCTTCCCGGTCTCGCTTGACCGCAGGCTGGCGGCCGGCCTGAAGATCGGCGGCCACAAGACCTCGACGCTGCAGGACCTGGAGGCGGGCAAGCCGCTGGAGATCGACTGCATGACCGGCGCCGTGGTCGAGCTTGCCGACCTGCTCGGCGTGCCGGTGCCGCACGTCAGGACCGTGCACGCCTGCGCCAAGCTGCTCGGCCAGCTCAATGCACGGCAGCTCACTGCCAGCGGTTAGGGGTCGAGCCAGCCGCGTTGCGCGGCCTTCAGCCCGGCCTGGAACCGGCTGGCCGCGTCCAGCCGCTCCATCAGCGACGCCATCATCCGCCTGATCGTGCGCAGCGACACCCCGAGCCGCTTGGCCGCCGACTCGTCGGTCATCCCGCCGGCCAGCAGCAGCAGCAGTTCCTTCTCCATCGGCGTGAGCCCGCTCGACGGATCGACCGGACGGTCCTGGCCGAGCGGCACCGCCACGTCCCAGGTCTGCCGGAAGATCAGGTACAGCGCGGCGAGCACCGCGTGCTCCCTGGTGACCATGACGCCGGCGCTGCGGTCCTCAGGGTCGCTCGGCACCACCGCCCGCCGCCTGTCGAAGATCATCATCCACGGCGGTACCTGCACGCCGGTCCTGACCTCACCGCCCCGCTCGGTCAGCCAGCGGGCGTAGCCGAGGGTGGCCAGGTCGCCCCTGGCGCTGTCCTGCAGCAGCATCAGCACCCGCACGTCGCGGCTGAGTGCGTCGGCGTGCAGCGGCCGGCCGGCGTCCAGGCTGTCCGGCGGCTGCGCGCCACCGGGCAGCACGATCAGGAACTCCTGCTCGGCGTTCCTGGCCAGCACCTCGAGCCTGGCCGAGATCGCGTCCTGGCTGGTGAGGTACTCGCCCGCGCCGGTGCTCGCCCGCACCGCCCGGTTGTACTCGGCAAGCAGCTTGGCCGCGGCGGCCCTGTTCGCGGCCAGCTCCTGCGCCCTGTTGGCCAGGTCCTGCTCCTGCCGCCGCAGCAGCAGCGCGAGCCCGACCTGGGGATCGACCGGCCGCAGCACGCCAGGCTGGCGGGTCGACGGGCGCAGCAAGGTCAGCTCGGTGAGCTCGTCAAGCGCGGCACGCAGCTGGTCGTCAGGCAGACCAAGCAGGTCGACCAGGTCAGCGGCGGAACTGCCAGGCCGGTCCAGCATCGCCTGGTAGACGGCCTGGGCGACAGGGGTAAGTCCGGGCACTTCAACCATCGCGCTGCAAACTATGCCATCGGTCAGGCCGGCCGGCACCCGGCTCCTGGCAGCTTGCTGTCAGGCACCTTGACGACATCGGCAAGGCCTTTCCCAGGGCGGCGTTGATCGGT
>JASHQL010000451.1 GCA_030039155.1 Streptosporangiaceae bacterium
CGACGCCGCGGCGATGCGGACCAGGGCGGTCAGGGACGGCGACAGCTACGTGCTGAACGGGACCAAGCGGTGGATCACCAACGCCGGCATCTCGAAGTACTACACGGTGATGGCGGTCACCGACCCGGCGGCCGGGGCAGGCGGCATCTCGGCCTTCGTGGTGGAGAAGGACGACGAGGGTTTCAGCTTCGGCGCGCCCGAGCACAAGCTGGGCATCAAGGGCTCACCCACCCGCGAGCTGTACTTCGACAACTGCGTGATCCCGGCCAGCAGGATGATCGGGCAGGAGGGCACCGGGTTCAGGACCGCGCTGGCCACCCTCGACCACACCAGGATCACCATCGCGGCGCAGGCGCTCGGCATCGCGCAGGGCGCGCTCGACTACGCGACCGGCTACGTCAAGGAGCGCAGGCAGTTCGGCAAGGCGGTGGCGGAGTTCCAGGGCATCCAGTTCATGCTGGCCGACATGGCGATGAGGATCGAGGCGGCCAGGCAGCTGACCTACGCCGCGGCCGGCAGGTCGGAGCGCGCGATGGCGGGCGATCGGGCCGCCGACCTGACGTTCATCTCCTCCGCCTGCAAGTGCTTCGCCTCTGACGTGGCGATGGACGTGACGACCGACGCCGTGCAGCTACTCGGCGGCTACGGCTACGTCAGCGACTACCCGGTGGAGCGGATGATGCGCGACGCCAAGATCACCCAGATCTACGAAGGGACCAACCAGATCCAGCGTCTGGTGATGGCCAGGCAGCTGCTGAAGTAGCGGGGTCATGAGGGACGTGCTGGTGAGCAGGCGGCTCGCCGTCAATGTGATCGCGTGCGTGCTGCTGCTCGTGCAGTACCTGCTCGGCATGGTCACCAACCTGTACGTGGTGCTGCCCGCCCGGCACCCCGGTGCGCGGGCTGCCAGCTATTTCTCCGGCGTCACGGCGGGCGTGAGCTGGCTGATCTCCAGCGGCCCGGCCTGGGCCGCGGCACATGCCGCCTTCGGGCTGGCGCTAGCCGTGGCGGCGGTCGCGGCGGTCGCGCTCACCTGGCGCAGTGGCGGCCGGGCGGGCCGGGTGCTTGCGGTGCTCGGCGCCCTGACCATCATCGGGGCCGGATTCAACGGCGCGAGCTTCCTGAACTACAACGACGCGGTCAGCTCGCTGATCATGGCGGCGCTCTGGGCGCTGGCACTGGCCTGTTACCTGGCCGGCGCCGTGCTCGCGGTCCGCCGGCCGGTGCACGGCAGCTGAGCCCGGCACGCGGACCAGCCGGTTACCTGCCGTCCGGCCGGCGCATCACCACGTCGAGCGGCGGCCACGGCGGCCCCGTGCGCAGCGCGCTGAGCAGCGCTCGAGCCGCCTGGTGCTTGTCAGGGAACTCGTCGGCCTGGTCCCAGCGCCAGGCCGCGACCATGGCAAGAACCAGCCCGCGGCATTGGCTCAGCAGGTCCTGATCGGCGCCCGGGTAGCACTGGCTGACATCCTCAGGGACATGCGCGAGATCGAACTCGACCGGTCCGCGGCAGCAGGTTTCGAAGTCGATGAACACCAGCCCGGACTTCGTGCTGAGCACGTTGCCCGGATGCGGCTCGCCGTGCAGCAACTGCTCCGCTGCGGCACGATCGACGACCGCCAGGCGCAAGCTGCGCAGCGCGGTACCGAGCAGGTCCCGGTCGCCGCCGGCCAGATCCGGGGTGAGGTGTCTGGTCTCCACCAGGTGCTGAGCCTCGCCCACCCGGTCGGTGAAGTGCGGCGCCGGCAGGTCGACCGTGCGCATTCCGGCATGCAGGCGGCTCAGCGCGGCCGCGTAGCCGGCTGCTGCGACCGCCCCTGACATCGCGGGCTCGTAGTAGGTCCACAGCGTGACGACGAAACCGTCACGCTCATGCGCGCGCGGCTCCGCCCAGGGCGGCTGCGAAGCGGCCACCGGGCTGCCGGTCCCGGCGAGCAATCCGGCCAGTTCGATTTCGAACGTGGCGACCTGCTGCGCGACCGGGGCGACACGGGCGACGACGTCACAAGGCAGCAGGCGCACGGTGAGCTTGTTCGAGTTGTGCAGGACGATCACGTCACCGACGGCCAGGCCAACCGCCGAAGCGACCGAAGCCGCCGCAGCCGCGGCGCGTCGCATCTCAGCTGGCTGCATCAAGCTGATCTTCTCATCGCCCGGCGGGCCCGGCGGGCGACGGTGACTACGGGTGCGTGCCGAGCGCCCAGCCGTTCACGCCGAACTGGTTCGCGGTGAACAGCCAGTCGCCCGCGAACGTGCTCTGCGCGAAGTCCAGGCCGTGGGCCAGCATCCGGATGATGCCGCCGGTCGCCCCGTTGATCAGGTAGGTGCCCGTCTGCACGTGGTTGACCTGGTACGTGCCGACCGCCACGACGTCGCCGCGGTCCATGCTCGGGCTACCGACCACGCAGGCGGGCAGGCCGCGCTCCCAGATCAGGCGGCCGGTGATGGTGCGCTTTTGCACCGAGCCGCCGTAGAACTGGCCGCCGATGGTGACGTCACTGCGGATGCAATCCCGGGATCCAGGGCTCCCGGACAGCCGCGAACGTTTGTACGATGTCGGTGGGCTTTCCTGGTGAGGACGGCATCGGCCCAGTGTCGGCCCTGATGCGCCGCTGGTACCGACACTGCATGGTTTGGCTTGGCTTGGTAGGAGGCGAGATCGGCCATGTGGGGCAGGCGCCGGCTTCGCGCACTCGAGGTAGAGGTCGCCGAGGCCAGGGCCGAAGGCGCTGAGCTGCGGCAACGCCTGGACCTTTTCGAGTCGGTGGCCGCGGCGGCGGGTGCTGCCGTCGGTCCGGTGCCGCTGGCGCCGATGCCGCCAGAGCTTGTCGCGGCGGCCCGCGAACTGCACCGCGAGGACGTCCCGGTGCGGCTTGACGTGGCCGGCGTCGAGGTGATCGCGGTGGTCGGCGGCGGCGGTGATCCGCGCGCGTGGTGGACCGCCATCTGGCAGGCGGCCGGGCACCAGCAGGACGCGTCATGATCAGGGTCAGCCACGTCCAGCTGCCGCCTGGCCTCAGCGCGCTGGCCAGGCGGGATGCAGATGGCGAGCTGGTCGTGCTCGTCTCGGCCGCCTTGCCGCCTGACCGGCAGCGTGCCGCGGTCAGGACGGCGCTGCGCGCGGCCAAGCGAGCCGAGCGCAGGGCGGCCGTGCTGCCGCTGCCGGTCGCCGGGCTGCTGGCCGCGATCGGCCTCTGGCTACGCAGGCTGCCGCGTGCGCTGCGGGCGCACTGGGCGCTGACTGCGGC
>JASHQL010000452.1 GCA_030039155.1 Streptosporangiaceae bacterium
GCCGGCCGCCGCCCAGGTCGACCACGCCGGTCCGCTCGACCGTCCTGATCCGCTCGGCCGGCGTGGGCTCGAGCACGCCGAACAGCTCGTCCAGCTCGTCGCCGTACACCATCCTGGCGCTGGCCATCAGCCGGCTCGGATCGGCCAGGTGCCTGGCGCCGAGCTCGTGCACCACCACCTCGGCCGCCGGGAACATCGAAGCGATGTCGCCGGTGCCGCCGGCGTGGTCCAGGTGAATATGCGTCACCACGACGGTGGCCAGGTCGGCTGGCCCGACGCCGAGCGCGGCGAGCGCGTCCCTGACCACCGGTGCCGACGGCCCGGTGCCGGTCTCCACCAGGCACGGCCGGTCAGCCCTGATCAGGTAGCCGGCCGTGATGCCGGTATAGCCGGCCATCTTGGTGTCGATCTGGAACACCTCGTGCCCGAGGTCGGTGACGCCCTGCTGGCCGGGAGCGGCGGCAGCCGCGGAAGGCTCACTCATGCCGACATCGTCTCAGTTCTCCCGCTGTACCGCCCTGGGGGACGACCCCCTGGACCCCCGACCCTGCCTGACTATTCAGCTCTCGGCGAACAGGCGGAGGACCAGCCCGGTGCGCGGCTTCGGGCCGAACGAGGTGGACTTGCGCGGCACTTTCATGCCGAGCGAGGCCACTTCGTAGACCTGCCGCGGCGTCATCGGGCAGCACAGCACGGCGGTGCCGCCCGGCACGCCGTCGGCCGCGCGGATCGCGGCGAGCGGATCATGCACCGCCCGCACCGTCCGGTCGTCGTCCTCGATGCCCCAGATCCGGCCGAGCAGCAGATCCTGCAGGACCGCGGCCGGCAGCCGCTGCCAGAGCGAAGGCGGCTGGCCCTGCACCGCGTTGCCGAGCAGCGCGGGATCCGGATCGGTGAGGAGCCACACACGTTCCCCTCCGGAGACCAGGAACGCCATCCCGCGCTCGCAGGCAACGGCGAGCTCGCCAAGCGCGTCCTCCGCCCTTGCGGTCCCGCCTGGCAGCTCGCGCACGGTGAAGGCGGCCGCCGCGAGCCTGACCGCGACCGCGGGCACGAGACCCTCGATCACCCGGTGGATCGGGCCGAGCCGAGGCGGGTAGGCGGCCGAGTCGACCAGCAGCGCGAGCCCGCAGTCCCACGGGCCAGGGCCAGCGCCCGCGGCCTGGCGGCGGTCCTGCAGCTGCAGGTAGGCGGCGTACCGGTGATGGCCGTCGGCGATCAGCGCGGTGCGCGGCGACAGGTCGGCGGCGATCGCGGCCAGCTCGGCCTGGTCGGTGATCGCCCACAGCCGGTGCCGCAGGCCGTCCGCGGTGAACGCCTCGGCAAGCGGCGGTCTGGCCGAGGCGACCTGGTCGACCAGCAGGCTCGCAGACCCGTGGTTGCCCTCGTATAGCAGGAAGATCGGCTCGAGGTTGGCTTGGGTGGCCTCCATCAGCTGGCGGCGCCCGGCCACCGGCCCTGCCGCCACCCCCTCGTGCGGCTGCACGATGCCGGCGGACGGCGGCACCAGCCCGAGCGCGCCGATCAGGCCGCGCTGCAGCACGTCGCCATCGACCGCGGTGGCCTGCTCATACACATACAGCGCCGGCGCCGGGTCGGGCACCAGGATGCCCTCGGCCAGCCAGCAGCCAAGCTCGGCGGCGGCCAGCTCGTACGGGCTGCCTGGGCGGCCGTCTTGCTGCCTTGGCAAGATCAGCCTGACGATATTGTGCGGATCGGCCGCCATCAGCTGGTCCTCGTTGTCGGCGGCGATGACGTCGTACGGTGGAGAGGTGACCTGGGCGAGCCCGCTCACCCGGTCCTGGGCATATCGGACGCCGCGAAAGGGCGCCAGCACGAGGCCCGATACGCCGCGAGCTGGCACCTGGCTTGACGGAAGGATCTGCACGTATGTCTGAAGGACCGGAGCCCGGCCGAGATTCCCGCCCGGAGGATGCGCATTCGTCGGAAGATGCTGCCCGTTCTGCTGATATTCACCCCGAGCGGGGCCGCGCCGACGGTCCTGACGGCCGCCCAGAGGGCGACACCTACGCGCTCTACCGGCGCGGCCTGGACATGCTGACCCGCGGCAGCCCGGCCGCCGCCGTGCAGCTGCTCGAGCGCGCCGCCGAGGCCGAGCCGCTGTCCAGGAGCATCCTGGAGGCGCTGGCCAGGGCCCAGTTCGACGCGGGCAGCTACGCCGACGCGGCGGGCAGCTTCCGGCGCATCGTCGAGGCCAGCCCGAGCGACGACTACGCGCAGTTCGGCCTCGGCCTGTCGCTGGCCAGGACCGGCGATCCCGGCGCCGCCGCCGAGCACCTCGCGCTGGCCGCGGCGATGCGGCCGAACCTGCGGCACTACACCGATGCGCTGCGCAGCGTCCGTGCCACGCTGAGCGCGCGGAGCGAGCTGCGCGACGGCACGGGCTCCTAGATGGCAGGGAACGAAGGTCACGGCGCCGGCGCCGCTCCATCCGCCGCTGTCGCGCCAGCCAGGCTCCGGGGCAGCGACGAGCCGCTCAGCTCGGCTTATGACGCCGCGCTGCTCGACCTGGACGGCGTGGTCTACCTCGGCGGCAAGCCGGTCCCCGGTGCGTCCGAGGCGCTGGCGGAGGCCGGCCGCCGCGGCATGCGGCTGGCGTTCGTCACCAACAACGCGTCACGCACGCCGTCGGCCATCGCCGCGCAGCTCGCCGGCATGGGGGTCGCCGCGTCCGCTGATGACATCGTCACCTCGGCGCAGGCGGCCGCGCACCTGATCGCGGACCGGGTGCCTGCCGGTTCGCCGGTGCTGGTGGTGGGCGGGATGGGGCTGCGGCTGGCGTTGCGCGAGCGCGGCCTGCGGCCGGTGTCGACCGCGCTTGACAAGCCGGTCGCGGTGGCGCAGGGGTACGCGCCCGACATCAGCTACTCGGGCCTGGCCGAGGCGGGGCTTGCGATCAGGGCCGGCGCCTGGTTCGTGGCCTGCAACGTGGACGCCACGCTGCCGACGCCGCGCGGGCTGCAGCCAGGCAACGGCTCACTGGTCGACATGCTGGCCTTCGCCACCGGGGTGCAGCCGGTGGTGGCTGGCAAGCCGGAGCGGCCGCTGCACGCCGAGGCGATCGAGCGGACGCGCGCTACCAGGCCGCTGGTGGTCGGGGACCGGCTGGACACCGACATCGAGGGCGCGGTACGCGGTGGCGCCGACAGCCTGCTGGTGCTGACCGGCGTGAGCGGCCCCGCCGACCTGGTCGCGGCGCCGCCGTCGCAGCGGCCAAGCTACGTGTCAGCTGACCTGCACGGGCTCAATGCCACGCACCCCGCCGTCACGGGCGCACCAGACGGCTCGGTCAGCTGCGGCGGCTGGACGGCACGAGTGACCGACGACGGCAAGCAGGTCGAGCTGGCCGGCGATGGCGAGCCGATGGACGGCCTGCGCGCCCTGTGCGCGGCGGCGTGGTCGATACATGACGATGCTGCCCGGCCGGACGCTGCCGCCGCTTTGAAGTCGCTCGGCCTGTAGGCCAAGGCCGTA
>JASHQL010000453.1 GCA_030039155.1 Streptosporangiaceae bacterium
TCGCCGCGGCCGAGCGAGCCTGCCGGAAGTATGCCGACGCGAGCCCGGTGACGCCGGCCGGGGCGGCAAGAGTCCAGGCCGAGCAGCTCAAGTACGCCGCTTGCATGCGCGCGCACGGGGAGCCGGATTTCCCCGACCCGAGCCCGAACGGCGGATTCTCCATCCCGAGCTCGGTCGACGAGAACAGCCCCGCCTTCCAGGCAGCCGAGAACGCGTGCAAGAGCCTGCAGTTCCTGCCAGGCGCCGGCTAACGATCATCGAGGCGAGAGCAGCACCCCGGCGTCGAAGCAGCTGCGGTCGCCGGTATGGCAGGCGGCTTCGACCTGGTCCACCTTGATCAGCAGCGCGTCGCCGTCGCAGTCGAGCGCGACCGACTTCACTAGCTGCAGGTGCCCGGAGGTCTCGCCCTTGACCCAGTACTCCTGCCTGCTGCGCGACCAGTACGTGCACCGGCCGGTGGTCAGCGTCCGGTGCAGCGCCTCGTCGTCCATCCAGCCGAGCATGAGCACCTCGCCGGTGTCGTGCTGCTGCGCCACGGCGGCGACCAGGCCGGCGCCGTCGCGCTTCAGCCTGGCCGCGATCCGCGGGTCGAGCCCAGATTCTGATGCGTCAACCCTGGTCAACCGCTACCTCCTGCTGAGTTCGCCTGACCGGGCGGCCGGCCGCCGCCAGCGCGTCCTTGACCTGGCCGATCGTCACCGTGCCGAAATGGAACAGGCTGGCCGCAAGCACCGCGTCCGCGCCCGCACCGACGGCTGCAGCGAAGTCACCGAGCCGGCCGGCCCCGCCGCTGGCGATCACCGGCACGCCGACCGCGGCGCGGACCGCGCTGATCAGCTCGGTGTCGAAGCCGCCGAGAGTGCCGTCGGCGTCGATCGAGTTCAGCAGGATCTCGCCGGCCCCGAGCGCCACCGCCCGCTCGGCCCAGCGCACCGCGTCGAGCCCGGTGCCGCGCCGCCCGCCGTGCGTGGTCACCTCGAATCCGCCGCCACTTCTCCGTGCGTCGACGGACAGCACGATGCACTGCGCGCCGAACCGGGCGGCCGCCTCGGCCAGCAGGTCTGGCCGCTGCACCGCCGCTGTGTTCAGCGACACCTTGTCCGCGCCCGCCCGCAGCAGCCGGTCCACGTCCTGCACGCTGCGCACGCCGCCGCCCACGGTCAGCGGGATGAACACCTGATCGGCGGTGCGCCGCACCACCTCCAGCATGGTGTCGCGCCGCTCGCTCGACGCGGTGATGTCGAGGAACACCAGCTCGTCGGCGCCCTGCTCGTCGTACCTGGCGGCCAGCTCGACCGGATCGCCAGCGTCACGCAGCCCGGCGAAGTTGACGCCCTTGACCACCCGGCCGCCGGTCACGTCAAGGCACGGGATAACCCTGACCGCGACCGTTACTGCTGCCCCGGCGGGACGACCGCCATGGACCCCACCGCTCATCTGCCGATTCCCGGTTTGTAGGCGACGGCCTCGACCTCGATCAGCATCCGCGGGTCGATGAGCCCGGCCACGGCCACCATCGACGTCGCCGGGAAGGTGTCGCCGAACGCCGCGCCATGCGCCCTGCCGTACTCCTCCCACCTGCTGATGTCGGTGACGAACATCCTGGTCCGCACGACGTCAGCCAGCCCGAGGCCAAGCTGCTCAAGCGCGCTGCGCACGTTGGCGATGGTCTGCGTGGTCTGCGCTGCCGCGTCACCCTCGTGTACCACCTGGCCGGCCAGGATCGGCGTGCAGCCAGATACGAACACGTAATCGCCGGCCGCCACCGCCCTGCTGTAGCCGACGATCGGCTCCCACGGCGCGCCGCTTGAGATCTTCCTGGTCATCCCGCCACCGCCTCCAGTGCCTGCTGCAGCGTGAACGCGCCCGCGTACAGCGCCTTACCGATGATCACGCCCTCGACGCCGAGCGGCGCCAGCCCGGCGATCGCGCGCAGGTCGGCCAGGCTGGACACGCCGCCGCTGGCGATCACCGGCCGATCGGTCAGCGCGCACACCAGCTTGAGCAGGTCCAGGTTCGGGCCAGCCAGCATGCCGTCCTTGAGCACATCGGTGACCACGTACCGGCTGCAGCCGTCGCCCTCGAGCCGGTCGAGCACCTCGGTCAGCTCGCCGCCGTCCGAGGTCCAGCCACGGGCCGCGAGCCTGCTGCCGCGCACGTCGAGCCCGACCGCGATCCGGTCCCCGTACCTGGCGACGGCGCCGCGCACCCAGTCAGGGTCCTCGAACGCGGCGGTGCCGATCACCACGCGCCGGCAGCCGGTGGCCAGCGCCGCGGTCAGCGAGGCGTCGTCACAGATCCCGCCGGACAGCTCGACCGCGACGTCCAGCCGCCTGATCACCGCGGCCAGCAGGCTGGCGTTGCTGCCGCGCCGGAACGCCGCGTCCAGGTCCACCAGGTGCACCCACTGCGCGCCGGCCCGCTGCCAGGCCAGCGCCGCGTCCAGCGGGTCGCCGTAGCTGGTTTCTGTGCCTGCCGCGCCCTGCACAAGCCGGACCGCCTGGCCGGCCGCGACGTCCACCGCGGGCAGCAGGGTCTGCAGCTGCGCGCCGGTCACCGCAGCTGCCCCAGCCAGTTGCGCAGCAGCATGGCACCGGCCGCCGCGGACTTCTCCGGGTGGAACTGGGTGGCCGCGAGCGGGCCGTCCTCGACCACGGCGGCGAACCGCTGGCCATGGCTGGCGAAGGACACAGTGCCCGGCGCGGCGAGTGCGGCGTAGGAGTGCACGAAGTAGAACATCGGCCGGTCGCCGAGCCCGGCAAGCAGCCGGGAGCCGGCCGCCGGCCGCACCTCGTTCCAGCCCATGTGCGGCAGGACCGGCGCGGTCAGCCTGGTCACCTCGCCCGGCCACAGCCCGCAGCCCGCGGTGCGCTGGCCATGCTCAAGGCCGGCCGCGAACAGGATCTGCATGCCGACGCAGATGCCCAGCACCGGCAGCCCGGCGGCAAGCCGCTTGGCCAGGATCTGCTCGCCGCCTACCTCGCGCAGCCCGGCCATGCACGCGGCGAACGCGCCGACCCCCGGCACCACCAGCCCGTCGGCCGCCACCGCAGCGCCAGCGTCGGCGGTTACCTCGACCTGGGCGCCGGCCCGCTGCAGCGCACGCTGCGCGGACCGCAGGTTGCCCGACCCGTAGTCGAGCACCACCACGCCAGGCCGCCGGCTGCCTCCCACCGGTTCAGGCTATCGGCAGCTCGGTGCCCGGCCGTTCCGGCGAGCTAGAGGACCCCCTTGGTGCTCGGGATGCCGCCCGAGCGCGGGTCTGCCGAGACTGCCGCGCGGAGCGCGCGGGCGAACGCCTTGAACTGGGCCTCCACGATGTGGTGCGGGTTCCGCCCGCGGAGCACGTCCAGGTGCACGCAGATCCCCGCCGCGTGCCCGAGGGACTCGAAGAAGTGCCTGGTCAGCGTGGTGTCGTAGCTGCCGATCAGCGGCGCCATGCCGTCCGGCTCCGTGTGCACCACGTACGGCCTGCCTGACAGGTCCACGCTGGCGCGGGCCAGCGTCTCGTCCAGCGGGACCAGCGCGTCGCCGAACCGGCAGATCCCCGCCTTGTCGCCGAGCGCCTCGCGCAGCGCCTGGCCGAGGGCCAGCGCGGTGTCCTCGACGGTGTGGTGCGCGTCGACGGCCAGGTCGCCGGCCACCCGCACGGTGAGGTCGAGGCAGCCGTGCTTGCCGAGCTGGGCCAGCATGTGGTCGAAGAACGGCACCCCGGTCTCGGCAACCGCCAGGCCGGTGCCGTCCAGGTCAAGCTCGACCAGCACCTTGGTCTCCGCGGTACTGCGGTCGACCCGTGCGGTCCTGCTCATTGTGCCGCCCCCGCGGTCGCGGCCGGCCAGGCCTGCAGCACCTCGGTGAGCGCGGCACGGAACGCCGCCATCTCCTGCCCGGTGCCGATGCTGACCCGCAGCCAGCCTGGCACGTTCACCTCGCGGATCAGCACGCCGCGGTCGAGCAGGCCCCGCCAGACTGCGTGCCCGTCGTCGAACTCGCCGAACAGCACGAAGTTCGCGTCCGAGTCGGCGGCGCTGAGACCGACGCCGCGCAGCCAGCGCACCAGCTCGTCCCTGCTGTCGCGCAGCGCGGCTACCTGAGTCAGCAGCTCGGCCGAGTGCCGGACGCCGGCCAGCGCGACCGCCTGGGTCATCGCGGACAGGTGGTACGGCAGCCGGACCAGCTGCATCGCCTGCACCACCGCCGGGTCCGCGGCCAGGTAGCCGACCCTCGCCCCGGCCAGCGCGAACGCCTTGGACATGGTCCTGACCACGACGAGCCGCCCGAACTCAGGCAGCAGCCGCAGCGCGGTGCCGTCCTGGTCACGGGCGAACTCGGCGTACGCCTCGTCGACCACCACCATGCCGGGCGCCGCCGCGCACACCGCGGTGAGCACGCCGGCCGGCAGCGCGGTGCCTGTCGGGTTGTTCGGCGAGGTCAGGAACACCAGGTCGGGCCGCTGCTCGGTGACCGCGGCGACGGCTACGTCACGGTCGATGGTGAAGTCGGCGTTGCGCGGCGCGGCCAGCCAGCTGGTCCCGGTGCCGCGGCTGATGATCGGGTGCATGGAGTAGGACGGCTCGAAGCCGAGCGCGCTGCGGCCGGGTCCGCCGAACGCCAGCAGCAGCTGCTGGATGATCTCGTTCGAGCCGTTCGCGGCCCAGACCTGCTCGGTGGTCAGCCCGTGCCCGAGGTACCCGGCCAGCGCCGCCCGCAGCGCCTTGGCGTCCCGGTCCGGGTACCGGTTCAGCCCGGCGGCCACGCCGGCCGCCGCGGCCGCGATGTCGGCGGCAAGCCCTGGCGGCGGCGGATACGGGTTCTCGTTGACGTTCAGCCGGACCGGCACATCGAGCATCGGCGCGCCGTACGGCTTGCGCCCGGCCAGGTCGGGCCGCACCGGCAGCTGGCTGATGTCCACCGGTCAAGCCTAACCAGCGACCCTGACGTCGACCGCTTGCCCGTGCGCCGCCAGCTCACCGGCGCCGCCGAGCGCCCAGGTGCACGGCGCCGCAGCGGCCGCCGCTGGCCGGTCGCGGCGCACGTCCGCGAGCCGGATATGTGCATATTCTTGAGTGATCTGGAGGCAGGCCCGATGAAGCGAATGCAAGGGTGCGCGCTGGCGTTCGGCGCGGTCCTCGCGCTGGCCGCGATCGGCACCGGGCTCGCGCTGTTGGCCAACGGGCACGACATCGCCGCGCCGGCCAAGCACAAGCCGAGTCCGACACCGCGCGCCACCAAGAGCCAGCTGCTCTCGCCGTTCACCGGCGAGCCGATCAAGGCGCTGCACCGGGTGCTGATCGTGAAGATCGACAACCTGGTGACCGCGCGGCCTGCCACCGGGCTTGCCGATGCCGACATCGTGTACATGCTGCCGGTCGAGGGCGGGCTGAGCCGGATCTTCGCGGTGTTCTCCACCAAGTTCCCGCCGGTCATCGGGCCGGTCCGGAGCGCGCGGGCGGACGACATCCAGCTGCTGCGGCAGTTCGGCAGGCCGGCCTTCGCCTACTCGGGCGCGCAGCCGCGGCTGCTGCCGGTGGTCGAGCACTCGCACATCGTCGACCTGTACGCGGGCATCGTCGGCGGCTATTACCGCGACCCGTACCGGCTCGAGCCGCACAACCTGTACGCCAGGACCAAGACGCTGCTGGCCGAGGCGCCGCACGCGAGCCTGGCTCGCAACATCGGCTTCAGGTTCGGCCCGGCGCCGGCCGGCGGCATCCCGACCAAGTCGTTTGCCACCAGCTACCCGGCAGCCTCGTTCAGGTTCACCTGGTCGGCGCGGCGGAACCGGTGGCTGATCTGGATGGACGGGGCGAAGGCCACCTACTCGACCGGCCGCGGGCAGCTCGGCGCGGCCACCGTGGTGATCCAGTACGTGAAGGTCGGCACGTCGCGGTTCATCGAGTGGCCTGGCATCAGGCCGCCGTACGCCAAGTCGGTCGGCTCCGGCACCGCGGTCGTGCTGCGGAACGGCCACTCCTACCGGGTGCACTGGTCGAGGCCGTCGCAGTACCAGGGCACCACGTTCACCCTGCCCGACGGCAAGCCGATGCCGTTCCAGCCGGGCAACGTCTGGGTGGTGTTCGCGATCGGCCCTGGCTCGACCAGCAACTGACCGCGGCTGGCCGCTGGCCAGCCGGCCAGCCGACCCGGCCGGTCAGCGGTAGGCGCTGGCCTGAATCGAGTACAGGTCCGCGTACGGCCCGCCGCGGTCCATCAGCTGCTGGTGCGTGCCGCATTCGGCGATCCCGCCGTCCCGTACCACCACGATCAGGTCGGCCATCCTGACCGTGGAGAACCGGTGCGAGACCAGCACCGTGATCCGCCCCTGGTCGCGGCTGGCCCGACCGTGCTCGGCGTACCGCTCGAACAGCGCATGCTCGGTCTCGGCGTCGAGCGCCGCGGTCGGCTCGTCCAGGATCGTCAGCAACGGGCCGCCGCGCATGAACCCGCGGGCCAGCGCGACCTTCTGCCACTGGCCGAAGGACAGGTCGACGCCGTCGGGCCAGCCGGCCCCGAGCTGGGTGTCGAGCCCGTCTGCCAGCCCGTCCAGCACGTCGGCCGCGCCCGCCCGGTGCACCGCGGCGGTCACCGCTGCCCGGTCGTCCAGGTACGCCAGGTCGCCGAGCCCGACGCTGTGCTGGGCGGCGAACTCGAGCCTGGCGAAGTCCTGGAACGCGCCGGACAGCCTGGACCGCCAGTCCCGCGGCGCGATCCTGGCCAGCTCGGTGCCGTCCACCAAGATCCGGCCGGCGGTCGGCGGGTAGAACCCGCACAGCAGCTTGATCAGCGTGCTCTTGCCCGCGCCGTTCTCGCCCACGATCGCGATCACCGAGCCAGCCGGCAGGGTCAGCGACACCTCTCGCAGCACCGGCTCTGAGCTGCCCGGATAGCAGAAGCTGACGCCGTCGAAGCTGATGCCCTCGGTCAGCCGGTCCGGCGCCGGCCGGTCCGGCTTGCCCCGGTTCAGCTCGGCGTAGCTCTCCAGCCAGCCAAGGCGCCGGCAGGCGTCGAGCCAGAGCCTGACGAAGTCCACCTCGCCGACCGTGGTGGCCACGTACTGGCCGAGCCGGGCGCCGGCGGTGACCACAAGCACGACATCGCCTGCCGAGGCGTGCAGCCCGTAGACGGTCAGGTAGACCGCGCCGGCGTAGCCGAGGCCGAAGATGCCCCAGGCGACCGCCTGCCAGAGCCCGCCGACCCACTGCGCCCTGGTCATGATCTGGTACCAGCCGCCCCAGGCGGTGTCCCACTGGCCGGCCAGCCGGCCGGCGTTGCCGGTGACCCGCAGCTCCTTGGCCGGCCCGGCCGTCGTGCCGAGCGCGAACAGGTGCCGGTACAGCCGCTGGCCGGGCGCCGCTGCCTCCTCGGCCGCGCGCATCGCGCCCGACCGCCAGGACGACACCAGCACGGTGGGCACCGCGAACAGCGCGAGCAGCACCATCCACGGGCTGACCGTCATCAGCACCGCGATGGTCAGCGCCAGGCAGGCCACCGCGCTGATGGTGTCGATCAGCGCGAGCAGCATGTGGTCGAGCTGGTAGACCGACTCGCGCAGCACCGCCAGCCGGTCCAGGTAGTCGGGCCGTTCCTGGTGCTCGATGGTGTCCACCGAGGACTGCAGCTCGGCGACGTAGCTTTCCAGCTCGACCGCCACCTTCATGCGGAACCTGCGGGTCACCCTGGCCGCGGCCAGCCGCAGCAGCCAGATCGCCACGCTGGACGCCGCGACCCCGATCACGCCGGCCAGCAGCTGCCCGCGGCTGTCCTGCGTGACGCCGTCGACCAGCAGCTTGAGCCAGATGGCGAGCAGCGCACCGGGCACCACCGAGAGCACGGACAGCACGATGGCCATGGCCCCCATCGCGGGCTCGGCGCGGACCGCCTGCCGCATCGTGCGCCACATGGTGACCAGCGGCCCCGGCATGACGGGCGAGCCCGCCGCGGCGGGCGAGCCTGCCGCCGCCGGCGAGCCCGGCGCGGCCGGTGACTCGGTCACAGGTGGATCACCTCGGCCCCGAGCTCGTCAGCGTCCTGGTCCGCCGAGCCGTCGTCGGTGAACCTGGCCGCCTGCAGCGTGAACATGGTCGCGTACCGGCCGCCGAGCGCCATCAGCTCGTCGTGCGTGCCGAGCTCGGCGACCTTGCCGTCCTCGAGCACGCAGATCCGGTCCGCCTGGCGCACGGTGGAGAACCGGTGCGACACCAGGATCGTGGTGATCCCGCTGGTCACGCTCAGCAGCCGGCCGAAGATCTCGGCCTCGCCCTTCACGTCGAGCTGCGCGGTCGGCTCGTCCAGGATGATCAGCCCGGCGCCCTGCCGCACCGCGTGCATGGCGCGGGCCAGCGCGACCCGCTGCCACTGGCCGCCGGACAGGTCGGTGCCGCCGGCGTACGACTTGGACAAGATCGTGTCCAGGTCAGCCAGCTCGTCGGCGCCGGCCTGCTGCAGCGCCCAGGTCACGTCCGCTTC
>JASHQL010000454.1 GCA_030039155.1 Streptosporangiaceae bacterium
GGAATTCGGGGTGGCGACCGAGGTCTCCGGGCTGGACGGATGCGGCGGGAAGGCCTGCACGCTCAGGCTGCCGGTCGTTTCAGTCGCGACCACCAGGTCGCCGTCGGCGACGGTGCCGGCGCCGATGCTGCCGATCGTCCCGGCCTTGACGAACGCGGACCAAGTCGCGCCGTCGTCCGTGCTGTCGTACACGAACACGGTGTCTGGGGTGCTGTTGCAGCAGTCCTCGGCCACCACGGAGACATCGGTCCCGCCGGTGGCCAGCACCTCGGTCAATCCGGAGAACGAGTCGCCAGACTCCGGCGAGAGCGTGGCCGTCGAGGCGCACTTGCGGTCACCCGGATGCAGCACGCACACGTTGATGCTGCTGCCGCTCGGATTGGCGGCGGCGAGCACGAGCGTGCCGTCGGCCAGCACGGCGCCCGATCCGTCAGCGCTCGCTCCGCCCACCTTGAACTGCTTCAGCTCCGGCTGCGGGCTGCCGACCGTGCCTGACTTCGCGGGCGCCGCCGCGGCGGGCGCGGCGGCGATCAGCGCGAAGCTTCCGGCGGCCGCCAGGAAGGTGATAAGCCTGCTTGCGCGGGCATTGGCGAAATTCGGCTGCATGGCGACCTCGATTCGGCCCATGGGTAGACGTGAGGGAATCGAGTGGGATCCCGCCCCGCAACCCGTTTCGCGCCGAATCGTACCGCCACCCGGCGATCTTCGTCAGGCACGTGGGTCGATTTGCCTACACCCCGCTGTAGGCAATCAGGCCCATGTGCCGGAGGCGACCGGTTTCAGCCGCCGAACTGGACAGCTCGGCCTGGCTTGCTGAGCGTGCCGGGGCTGGTGTACCAGGTCATCAGCATCGGCTCCAGGCAGCCTGCCCGCACCGCGGGATCCTGCCCGGCGAGCTCGCGCGCCTTGTCCAGCGAGCCGGTCCGGTAGACCACCAGCCCGCGCAGCGACTCATCTGGCCGGTCGCCGAGTGGCCCGGTCGCGCAGGTGTGCCCGGCATCGTGCAGTGACTTCAGGTAGGCCAGGTGCTCGCCTTGCAGCCGGTCCTCGGTCTCCTCGTCGTACTCGGCCGGGCTGGCCGGCAGCCGCAGGATGCACAGCTCGTACGCCTCCATGTCCATCGCGACCCGCCTGCCTACGCTGGCCGCAGCGCGCGCAGCTGCGCCAGGTGCATGTTCAGGTGGAAGTCGGCGTTGCCGGCCACCAGGTCGCCGATCGCCGTCGGCTCGTCCTGCACGATCTGCCCCTCGTGCCAGATCGTGGTCGGCAGCTTGACGGCCCGCTGGTCCTCGGACATCGCGGCATACGCGGCGGCGGCCCGCGCGCCGGAGCTGAGCACGGCGTCGGCCAGGCCAGCCAGCCCGTCGAACTGCGCGGCGTATCCGGCCAGCTCCGCGTCCGCCCAGGTCGGCGTGTTGTCGAAGGCCGGCACCTCACCGGCGCGGACCCGGTCGGCCAGCTCGCTGAACAGCTCGTTGGTCAGCCCGATGTGCGACGCGATCTGGCTGGCGCCCCACCCCTGCTCCGGCTCGGCGAAGCCGCCCTCCCGCAGCACGGCGGCGAACGGCTGGTAGGCCGCCTCGATCTGGTCGGCGTGCATATGGTCCTCCAGGCAAGTAGCTCGTCGGCGCCGCGCAGTTCTTGACAGTGTCAAGATTGAGCGGTGATGTCAAGATGGACCGTGCCCTATCACCACGGCAGCCTGCCCGAGGCGCTGATGGACGGCGTCGCCAGGGCGGTCACCGAGCACGGGGTGACCGGCGTCTCGCTGCGCGACGTGGCCAGGCAGGCGGGCGTCTCGCACAGCGCGCCTGCGCACCACTTCGGCAGCAAGGCCGGCATGCTGACCGCGTTCGCGGCCCGCGGCTACGACCTGCTTGCCGAGTCGGTCATCGCCGAGGTGGCAGCCGCCTGGGCGAACGACGGGGCGGCCGAGCTCGCGGCCATCGGCCGCGGCTACGTGGCGTTCGCGATCGGGCATCCGGCCGAGTTCGAGGTGATGTTCTCCCCCGACGCGATCGAGATCGACGACCCGCGGCTGCACGCCGCGAGCGAGGCCGCGTACGCGGTGCTGACTTCGGCAATCGGGCGCTGCGCCAGGGAGGGCCGGCTGCACGGCAGGTCGCCCGAGGTGGTGGCGGTGGCTGCCTGGTCCATGGTGCACGGGCTCTCGGCGCTGTGGCTCAGCGGCAGGCTGGCCGAGCGGATCACCGAGCAGGACCCGCACCGGCTCGCCGCCGCGGTGTCAAGCCTCTTCGTCGAGTCGATCCTGCCGGCCTAGCCGCAGGCCGGGTTGTCCAGCCGGTTCCGGGAACAGTCAGGCTCGCCAGTTTGTTAGGCTAGCGAACTGTAAGTGTGGCGCACCAAGAGGAGCCATGGGGAACACAGCGGAAACGGGCCAGAATCAGGGCACCCTGGACGCGGTGCTGACGTTGCTCCGGCTGGTGCGCGCGCTGGAGCGGGTGGAGGCGGGGGTCACGCCGCAGCAGTACCGGATCCTCAAGCTGATCGAGGCGGGCGGCGAGCGGTCGGCCAGGCTGGCCGAGCGGATGGCCGTGGCCAAGCCCACGCTGACCGCGATCGCGGACGGCCTGGTCGCGGCCGGGCTGGCCAAGCGCGAGGCCGAGCCGGGCGACCGGCGGGTGGTCAGGCTGTGCCTCACCCAGGCCGGCACTGCCGCGGTGGCCAGGGCCGACGCCGCGTACGCGGGCTGGCTGCAGGGGCTGCTGGCCGACACCGGCGACCCGGTGAAGGTGCTGGCCAGCCTCGGCCTGCTCGACCAGACCATGGACGAGCGCCGCCGGGCGGCGCACGAGCAGCCGGCCGCACAGGCGCAGCCAGCGGAAACGACGCGAGCGAAGGAGAGCGGACCAGCGGTGAGCCAGCACGTTCCCGCAAGAAGGCAGGTCAGCAACGACGGCGGGGCAGGTCCCGGCCGCCGCCAGGCGAGCGCGGGCGGCGCGCAATGAGCGGGCGAGCAGGCGGCAACGCCCAGCCGGACACCCGCGGCTCTGGCTACGGCGAGGGCTGGCTGCGCCGGGTCACCAGCTACTGCTGGCGGCACAAGAGCCTGGCGATCGTCGCGTTCGGCGCGTCGCTGGTGTCCACGCTGGTCACCGCGGCGATCCCGCTGATCCAGCGGTTCATCATCGACAACGCGATCGTGAAGCACGTCGACCCGATCTGGCCGGGCGCGACGCTGCTCATCATCGCCGCGGTGATCAGCTTCGGCGCGGTGTACCTGCGCCGGTACCGCGGCGGCCAGCTGTCCCTGGACGTGCAGCACGACCTGCGCACCGAGCTGTTCGGCTCGCTGACCAGGCTGGACGGCGCGCGGCAGGACCAGCTGCACACCGGGCAGATCGTGTCCAGGTCGATCACCGACCTGAACATGATCCAGAGCCTGCTGCAGATGCTGCCGATGCTGATGGGCAACGCGCTGCTGTTCGTGATCTCGATCGGCATCATGTTCTGGCTCTCGCCGCTGCTCGCGCTGATCTCGCTGGCGGTCGGCCCGGCGCTGCTCGCGCTGTCGATCGCGTCAAGGCGGCGGCTGTTCCCGGCGAGCTGGGACGCACAGCAGAAGGCCGGCGAGGTGGCCGGCGTGGTCGAGGGCGCGATCACCGGCGTGCGCGTGGTCAAGGGCTTCGGCCAGGAGAACCAGGAGATCGGGCGGCTTGAGTGGATCAGCCAGCTGCTCTACGCGGCGCGGGTGCGCACGGTCAGGCTGATGGCCAGGTTCAGCCCCGCGCTCGGCGCGATCCCGGCGCTCGGCCAGGTCGGCGTGCTCGCGCTCGGCGGCTACATGGCGATCAAGGGCGAGATCACCCTGGGCACGTTCCTGGCGTTCGCCTCCTACCTGGCGCAGATGGTCAACCCGGTGCGCGCGCTGACCAACCTGATCACGATCGGCCAGGAGGCCAGGGCCAGCGTGATCAGGGTGTTCGAGGTGATCGACTCGCGGCCGGTGCTGACCGAGAAGCCGGACGCGCTGGTGCTGCCTGCCGGGCCGAAGGCCATCGAGCTTGACGACGTGCACTTCGGCTACCTGCCGTCCGAGCCGGTGCTGCGCGGCCTGTCGCTGTCGGTGCAGCCAGGCGAGACGCTCGCGGTGGTCGGCACGTCCGGATCTGGCAAGTCCACGATCTCGCTGCTGCTCCCCCGCTTCTACGACGTGCGCTCCGGCTCGGTCAGGGTCGGCGGGTACGACGTGCGCGACCTGACCCTGGACTCGCTGCGCGCCTCGATCGGGCTGGTGCTCGAGGAGAGCTTCCTGTTCTCCGACACGGTCAGCAACAACATCGCCTACGGCCGCCCGGACGCCACGCACGAGCAGATCGTCGCGGCCGCACGCGCGGCCGAGGCAGAGGAGTTCATCCTCGGCCTGCCCGACGGCTACGACACCGTGGTCGGCGAGCAGGGCCTGACCCTGTCCGGCGGCCAGCGGCAGCGGGTCGCGCTGGCCCGCGCGCTGATCACCGACCCGGCGGTGCTGGTGCTCGACGACGCCACCTCGGCCATCGACGCGCGGGTCGAGGCGCAGATCCACGCCACCCTGCGCAAGGTGATGGCCGGGCGCACCACGATGCTGATCGCGCACCGCAGGTCCACCCTTGAGCTTGCCGACCAGATCGCGGTGCTCGACGAGGGCCGGCTTGTCGACCGGGGCACGCACGACGAGCTGATGCGCCGCTGCCCGCTGTACCGGCTGCTGCTGGCCGGGCCAGGCGAGGACGCCGAGGGCGTGGACGCCGGCGAGGTTACCTCGTACGGGAACGAGAACCAGCAGCGGGCTGCCGCCCGTACCTACAAGCCAGCGCCCGGGACTGTCACCCCGAGCCTGTGGCCGGACTTGCCGGCCGAGGCGCCGGCCGGCGGCCCGTCGGAGGCGGCGGGCAGGCAGCTGGCGACTGCCGCGGCCGCCGGGATCGGCCGCGGCCAGATCTCCGGCGGCATCTCGGGCGGCG
>JASHQL010000455.1 GCA_030039155.1 Streptosporangiaceae bacterium
TGCTGGCCGCGCCTGGCGATCGCATCCTCACCAGCGACCCCGGCGACATGACTCTGCTAACCGCAGCAGCCCAGAACAGAGCGGTCATCGTCGCCTGCTAGAGCAGCCTGCGCGCGCTACCCGCGGCCAAAGTAGTGCGTTTCTAGCGTGAGTTTGGGAGCAGTCAGAGCCCACAGGTAGCTTCAAGCGTCGGCGGCCGGTGAGGCGTGGCTGTTATCGCCCGTCAGGGGGAGCGGGTGGCTGCTTAGGGGGCCGTGTCCGGGTATCGCTGTCCAGGCGTTCCAGCGCTCGCGTGGCAGCCGCGCGGACGCGCGGGACGGGGTCGTCTTGCAGCCTCGCCACGGCGTCGGCGTCACCGCCGGCCAGCCGCTTGGCGGCTACCTTGAGCGCCATCTCACGGGGCCGCCAGTGCTCGTCTTGCAGTGCGTCGATCACGGTCGCCGACGCGGACTCGTGCCAGGCGTACAACATCGCCCGCAGCGCCCAGGTCCGGACGAAGTACGCCTGAGTGCCGAACCCGAGCTCGACCCACCGGGCGCCAGCCCGGCCCGCGAGGTACGACATGAGCTCGGGCTCGTCGCCCCAGTCCAGCTCGCGGTACAGGCGCACGCAGCGGTCCATGAGCCCGCGGTGCCCCCAGCGCTCGACGGCCAGCCCGATCAGCACAGACCGGTGGGCGTCGAGCGGCAGGTCGGGGTCGTCTGTCACTGCCCCATCATGTCGTCTGGATGCGCCGGTCCCTGCTCGCAGGCACCGGTTCCAGGTGCAGGCGCCCTGGGTCGGGGCCCGGCGGAGCCGGCCGCGTAGCAGCGCCGCACTGCTGCATGCGGCTGCGATGCAGGCCGGAGGCGGTGAACACAGGGAAGCCGGGCCAGGCGCGACCTTCGCGCCCGGCGCGGCAGAAGAGTATGAGAGCGAAGGCCGACAGATCTACTGAACGGCGCGCGCGCAACCCGATTGCCACTGATCAAGATTGGCCTGGCTGCTTCTCCGGCGAGCTGCCCGCGGCGTAGGTTCCGCTTATGAGTCCTGAGGTCGTGGCAGCGATCATTGCTGGCAGCGTCGGCATTCTTACCCTCGCCGGTACTGTGGCCGCGCAGATTCTCGGGTTCCGATCAACGAGGGCCGATACTGAACGGCAGATTAAGGCGACTCACGGCGACACGGCGGACACACTCCGGCAGCATCGCGAACAGTTTGAGAAAACGCTGGAAGCCCAGCGCGATCAACTGAGGCAGACACTCGGCGAGCAGAGCACTCAGACGCTGAACGAACGATTCGCTACGGCGGCCGGGCAACTGGGGAGCGACAAGCCGGCGGCCGTCCGGCTGGCTGGCGTGTATGCCATGGCGGGCCTGGCGGACGACTGGAAAGCGAACCGGCAGACCTGCGTCGACGTGCTCTGCGGCTACCTGCGCCTGCCGTACGAGACGGACCCCGGCAACGACGCTCCCATGCCGCAGATGCTGGCGTTCCTAGCCGACCGCGAGGTTCGCCATACCGTCATCCGGGTCATCACCGCGCACCTTGTAGCTGGTGCAAAGATTCCCTGGCAAGGCTTGAACT
This sequence comes from Streptosporangiaceae bacterium, assembly GCA_030039155.1. Lineage (GTDB taxonomy): Bacteria > Actinomycetota > Actinomycetes > Streptosporangiales > Streptosporangiaceae > JOPF074. Next base: position 1,567 of record JASHQL010000455.1, read on the forward strand.
TTGACTTCACGGGCACCGTCTTTGACGCCGGAAGCTTCGGTGAAGCTATTTTCTCCGGCGGTACGGTCAACTTCAGCTTCGCCACGTTCTGGGGTGGCCTGATCGACTTCAGATCCGCCAAGTTCTCTGGCGCAACCGTCGACTTCGGCTTCGCCAGGTTCGCCGGCGGCGAGGTCTGCTTCAGCTCCGCTGAGTTCTCCGGCGGCACCGTCAGCTTCGGCAACGCGGTGTTCTCGGCCGGCGGGATCGACTTCACTTCGGCCAAATTCGCTGGCAGCGAGGTCTACTTTAACTCCGCCCAGTTCTCCGGCGCCGCCGTGAACTTCAGCAACGCCACATTCTCCGGCGGACTCCCTTGCTTCACCAAGCGCTCGGGGTTTACCGGAGGCGTCTACTTTGACTCCGCACAGTTCTCGAGCGGCATCGTTGACTTCGGCAATGCCGTGTTCTCACCCGGTCCGGTCGACTTCAGCTTCGCCAAGTTCGCTGGCGCCACGGTCAACTTCGGCCACGTACCTATCGACGGATCCGGGGGCAAGGTCACGGTCGGCAGCCTCGCCGCCAGCTTCGGCCTCCCCGTCGGCGACGCGAAGTTCTCTGGCGGGACCATTGACTTCAGCAACGCTGCCGACTGGTCACACCCACCCACATTCCCGTGGGCTAACACGCCAGCTCCAGGTGTGATGCTCCCCCACAGCGCGGATCAATCGTAAGGCTGAGATTCCGAAGAACACCCTCGTGCCGGTGTCGAACGCGAACTGGGCATGGCCGGACAGCTTTTCCCGCGATCCCAGGTGAGGGTCTTGCCCAATATACTGGGCGGCAGCACATACCGGGCGAAAGCGGTTTCGCCGAACTGATACGCAGCTGTCGCGGCGGTGTGATGGTCGCGGCCGAAGCTGGGTGCTGTGTGCCGGTGCGCATCGTGAAGGTGGTCGCAGCATGACCGGTCACTTCACTGGCGCCCGGCAACGGCGGGGCGCCGTGGTGTGCGCGGGCCTTGTGTCCGCCGCTGTCGCGGCCGCGCTGCTGGCCGCGGCCTGCGGCGGCTCGCCAGCGCCTGGCCGCGAAGCGGCCGGGCGCGGGTACTTGTACTGGTCCGACACGATCTGCTTTGGCCGCGGTAATGGGCCGCCGGCCTATCACCGCGCCATGATCGGCCGCGCCCGGCTCAACGGCACCGATATCCGCCCGGAGTTCATCACCGGAGCGTCGAACCCCAGCGTGGTACTGGTCTTCCGCGGGTACCTGTACTGGGCCAACACCGCGGCATGTCCGAGGCACGCCGGCACGATCGGGCGGGCCCGGCTCAACGGCACCGATGTCAACCAGCAGTTCATCACCGGCGCCAGCCTGCCGGTCGGCCTGACCGCCGACGGCGGCTACCTGTACTGGGCGAACAACGGCACCGGCACGATCGGCCGCGCCAAGCTGAATGGCACCGATGTCAACCAGCAGTTCATCAAGACCGCGCAGCCCAGCGGGCCGGACGACGTGGTGGTCGGCTCGGGGCACCTGTACTGGGCCAACGACCACAACATCGGCCGGGCCAACCTCAATGGCACCGGGGTCAGGCAGAACTTCATCGCCGACCCCAGGGGCGGGCCGTCCGGGCTGGCCGCCAGCTCCCGCTACCTCTACTGGACCAACGAGTACGCCGGCACGATCGGCCGCGCGCGGCTCAACGGCACCGGCGTGAACCAGACGTTCATCACCGGCGCCGCCTTCCCCGAAACAGGGCTAGCGATCGACTCGCGGTACCTGTACTGGGTAAACAACCGCGACGGCACGATCGGCCGGGCAACGCTGAGCGGCACGCACGTCAGCCAGCACTTCATCAACATCCCCGACGGGAGCCAGCCCAACGGACCCCGCGGCGTGGCCGTGGACCCCGACCCGTAGCCGCTGCCGGCAAGCGGGCGAACTCCGCGCCGGCGCGGCCTGACCGCTAGCTGGCCACTGACTCTGCAGGGCCATCTCTGCTCGTGACCTAGCAGCCACCGGCGGCCCCGCCAAGGCACCAGCGCGTCTGAGACATCTCACGAGCAACAGCCGAGCGCTGCGACAGCGGCACGAGAGTACGTCGTTCGGGTATGCCATTGTTGTCCCATGGGCCTTGGCGGCATCGCCATCCAGCTGGTCGACGCGGCTCATGCCGAGCCGGCCGTCCGGTTCCTGGCTGAGTGGGTCAGTGACGGCGAGGCCGAGGCCCGGAGGTACCTGGCCGATCATGCGGAGCCAGGCGGCGCCAGCTTGATCGCCATGGCCGGATGGGAGGCGGTCGGGTACGTCGCGATCGTCTGGGAGTCCAGATACGCGGGATTCCGCAGCCGCGGTATCCCGCTGGTCCACCAGGTCGCGGTGGCCGGACCGTGGCGGCGCCGTGGCGTTGCGACGCTGCTGATGGATGCGGCCGAGCAGCTGGCGCGCAGCCGGGGCATCGCGACGCTCGGCATCACCGTGGGCCTGTTCGACGAGTACGGCCCGGCTCAGCGGATGTACGCGCGGCGCGGTTATGTGCCCGACGGGCGGGGAGCCTGCCAGGGCCACCGGCCGCTGCGCCGGGGCGTGCAGGTGAACCTGGACCACGACCTGATCATCTGGCTCACCAAGGACCTGGCCAGCTGAGAACCCAACACCCACCTCCCCGCGGCAGAAGCGGGCGGTCACGCGGGGAGCTGAGACGCATCGAGCTACCGGTTCGCGAGCAGCGCCATCCGCGCAGCGCGCCGTCTGCCGGTCATCGCTCGCGCCGTCAGGCGCTTGGGCTTAGGGCCTCGAGAATGAGGGCCGTCAAGGCGGCCTCAGGTATCTCTTCACCTTCGAGGAAATCGATGGCACGGACGCTGCCGCTGTCCAGGCGCGCGTTGAACAGTTTCTTCGGGTCCTGCAACCTGGCGCCCTTCGGGAACGTCAGCCGTACGGCGTTCTTGAGCATTTCACCGATGCACACGATGCCGTCGGCCGACCACACAGGCACTCCTTCTGGCCGGGATGGCTTCTTCCATTTCACTTCCTCGACCAAGCCCGGGCTCGCGCCCAGAACGACCGCCCGTAGTCGTGACAGCGTCTCGCCTCGCCAGTCATCTGATTTTCCGATGATGGCATCTATTTCCTGAGCAGCACTTCCCGCCACCAGAACTCCGTTCCTGTTTGCAGGGCGGAGCGGGCAGGGCTTCTCGATTCCTGACCGGTCCTGACACCTGCCTGCGCGCGGAACCTTGCTGATAAGCGCCGGCCTGACGCCGGTGTCCACGCGCGTGCCGGCCGGTTCCGCTCAAGCAGGCGCTGAAGGTACCTCGACATAGGACGCAGATCATAGTGGACTGACGGGAGGACATCCGGGCGCTGCGTCATTGCGGCCGTTACCAGGAGCCTGCCCATTGCCGAGATTTGGCGTTCCGCAGTGACACTACTCGTGCTGGTGTGATCAGCACGAGGTGGCAAGAGGCCGCGTAAATGAGCCCGACAACGGTTGCTAGGAGGCTGAGCCAGATCTCCCGCGTCGTGTATCCGGGATCATGGGCTACATCCTTGAGAAACCAGGTAGACACCAGGAAGAACAGGCCCAACGCGACGCTGGCATAGCCGGGAATCGCCAGGAGACAGCCGAAGGCCTCGCCTCCGTCCCGGTCTCCTGTCCTCACAGCGACCCGGTACGAGATGACGAGCCCGACAAGGGCAATCGCGAGGTAGCTTCCCGAGACTGGGTCGAACTGCAGCGCGTGCAGCATCTGACGCAGCGTCGGGAAAGGTGCACCCGGCGCCTGGTTGATGTTCTTGTTGTACTCGAACATCACCGAAACCACATTGCCCACGACGTATGTCGTCACCAGCCAGACGGCCTGGGCGAGCAACAGCAATATGGCGGAAACCACCGCGAGCCTGCGCGCAACAGGGTCAGTACTGCGCATCCACGCACGTAAGCCCCGGCTCAGGTTGCCAAGCTGATGACCACGTTCCTTAACATCTTTCGCGAATGAGAACCAGAAGTATAGGACGAACGGCAAGCTGATCAGGGCAAGCCCCGTCGCAGACCCGCCGGCAATAAAGGCCAGGAGGCCCAGCACTAAGGAGTCCGGCGTCAGATTGCCCATGCTTGGTCTCCAGAGTCCGTTGCAATGTCGAGATGATCATGATTGGCGCGGCCGGGATGCAAGACGACGGCAAGAAGCGTCAGACGGGAGACTGACGCTGATACAGGACACTGATATATGTCGTGCTACGACGCTTAAAGGTTTACGACCGCCCGGGCACTAGGTTCCGCTACAACAACTCGTCGAAGCGATCGTGTGGAGCGACGGCTGGCCAGAACTCCTGCCTAGCAGAGCTACAGCAGCCTCGCTGGCAGGCCTAGCTCCGTGTTGAGAGTGTCGCTGCTGCTGAACGAGCTGCCGCGCTGGCGCATCGCTGTGTGACGACGGGCTTGGCGTCGCCCGGCCTCGCAGCGCCCCCCACGGGCTCCGAATGCGGCGGCTGTGACCTGCAAGCAGCGGGACCAGCTCACCGTGGCTTGCGGCTAGCCTGCCTCGATGGTCCGGTTGCCGGTCAGCAGGATCCAGACCTGGCCGGGCGCGAACGTCATGGGCTGACCGGAGGTCGTCGTGAAGGTCGTGCCACCCTTCCAGCGTGGCCGCGACCACAGTGCCCGGTATGCTTTCCCGTCGCGGAGCACCACGGCGGAACCGTGGCCGACGGTCTCGGCGAACGGCGGCGGATAACCGTACTCGAGGAACCCGGACTTGCGCACTACCGTGTGCTGGATCACCACGGTGGCGGGAGCGAGCCGGTAGCCGGCCGTGGTCGTGGCCGGCGTGCCATCCATCGACACCAGCCAGCGGTGCTGGCCG
>JASHQL010000456.1 GCA_030039155.1 Streptosporangiaceae bacterium
TGGCAGAAGTTCAAGGGCCTGCCAGGCGCCGAGGGGACCCTGCAGACCGCCGCGCCGCGCGCCGACAAGAAGGTGGCGTTCGCCGCCGCGGTGGCCGAGACGGTGACCGACGGCGCTACCACGCCGAAGGGCCGCGGTAGGGGCAAGGCCGCCGATGCCAAGAGCGCGGACGCCAAGGGCACTGAGGCCAAGGGCACTGAGGCCAAGGCCGGCGGCGACGTCAAGTCCGGTGCCGACGCGAAGGCTGGCGGTAGCGCGAAGGCCGGCGGCGACGCCAAGGCTGGCGGTAGTGCGAAGGCCGGCGGCGACGCGAAGGCTAGCGGTAGCGCGAAGGCCGGCGGCGACGCGAAGGCTAGTAGCGCGAAAGCCGGCGGCGACGCGAAGGCTGGCGGCGACGCGAAGGCTGGCGGCGACGCGAAGGCCGGCGGCGACGCCAAGGACGCGAAGGCCGACAAGCCGGCCAGGGGCGGCAAGGCGGATGCGGCCGCAGCGGCGCCGGAGGGTGGCGCGGCCGCCGAGGCGGCGGCCGACAAACCAGCCAGGGCTACGAAGGCGGCTAAGGCGTCCGACGGCGACAAGGCGGCCGAGGCGTCCGACGGCGACAAGGCGGCAGAGGCGTCCGACGGCGACGAGGGGGCCGAGGCCAAGGCAGCGCCGGCGACCGATACCACCGCTGCCGATACTGCCGCTGCCGACACCGCCGCGTCGGCCGAGCAGCCAGCCGAGGCCGGGAGCGAGGGCTGACGTGCTTGAGGAAGCCCTGGAGCACCTGGTCAGGGGCATCGTTGAGCACCCGGACGACGTCCAGGTCGGCGAGCGCGGCCTGCGCAGGGGCCGGGTGCTCGAGGTGCGGGTGCACCCGGACGATCTCGGGAAGGTCATCGGCCGCGGCGGCAGGACCGCCAGGGCACTCAGGACGGTGATCGGCTCGCTGGCCGGCAATTCCTATGTCCGGGTCGACCTGCTGGACGCCGACGAGATCCGCTGAGGCACGGTCTGAGGCCTGGGCCATGCAACTGGTGGTTGGCAGGATCAGCAGGCCGCACGGTGTCCGCGGCGAGGTCTCGGTCGAGGTACGCACCGACGAGCCTGAGCTCAGGTTCAAGCCGGGTGCGGTGCTGGCGACCGAGCCGGCCGTGGCCGGCCCGCTGACCGTTCAGTCGCGGCGCTGGCACTCGGGCCGGCTGCTCGTCTCGTTCGCCGGCGTTGCGGACCGCGACCTGGCCGAGGAACTGCGCGGTGTGCTGCTGGTCATCGACTCTTCCGAGGTGGCCGCGAGCGGCGATCCTGACGAGTTTCATGATCACGAGCTGGTTGGTCTCGCCGTGGTGACGACAGCGGGGCTGCCGGTTGGCACCGTGACCGACGTCCGGCATCACGGCCAGGACCTGCTGGTGGTGGCCGGCGACAGCAGGCCGGAACACGACGAGATCCTGATCCCGTTCGTGTCGGCGATGGTGCCTGAGGTCGACCTGCCTGGCGGGCGGCTGGTCATCGATCCGCCGCCTGGCCTGCTCGACCCAGACGAAGCGGTCTGACCCGGGGGAGCCTGTCAGGTGCGGATCGACATCATCACGATCTTTCCCGAGTACTTCGGCCCGCTGCGGGTGTCGCTGATCGGGAAGGCGGCAGAGCGCGGCGACATCCGGTTCACGGTGCACGACCTGCGGAACTGGACCACAGACGTACACAGGACCGTCGATGACGCACCGTTCGGCGGCGGCCCTGGCATGGTGATGAAGCCCGAGCCATGGGGCGCCGCCCTGGACGCCATCGCGCCCGCGGGCGAGCAGCCGCTGCTCGTTATCCCGACGCCGTCGGGAGTGCCGTTCACCCAGCCGCACGCGGCCAGGTATGCGGCCGAGCCGTGGATCGTGTTCGCCTGCGGCCGGTATGAGGGCATCGACGCCAGGGTGGCCGACTATGCCAGGTCACGACTGCGGGTGGAGGAGATCAGCATCGGCGATTACGTGCTCGCTGGCGGCGAACCCGCCGTGCTGGTGATGACCGAGGCGATCGGCCGGCTGCTGCCCGGCGTGCTTGGCAACTCGGCGTCGGCCGCCGACGACTCGTTCGGCGGCGGCAGCGGGCCGATGGCGGGCCTGATCGAGGGGCCTGTCTACACCAGGCCGCGGACCTGGCGCGGGCTCGAGGTGCCGGAGGTGCTGCTGTCGGGCGATCACGCGATGATCGCGAGGTGGCGCAGGGACCGGGCGCTCCAGCGGACCGCGCAAAACCGCCCTGACATGGTGACCGGGGCCGTCGCCAGCCTCGATGACCTCGATCGCCGCGCTCTTTCCGACGCTGGCTTTCCGGTTAGTGGCGAAGGTATGGCACACTGAGAGGCACTGCCCGGTCGCAGCAGCGGATGCCGGGCTTGCCGCTAGGCGCTCAGCCCGGCGCAGACCAGACCGTACAGCGCGTTCGCAGGCGTGCGCGTGATGACTGACGAGGAACCGCAGCGATGCACACCGCGATTGCCGAGCTTGAGCAGGAGCAGATCCGGGCCGATGTCCCCGACTTCCGGCCAGGAGACACCCTGAAGGTGCATGTCAGGGTCGTCGAGGGTAACCGCTCGAGGATCCAGGTGTTCCAGGGCGTGGTGATCAGGCGGCAGGGCGGCGGCGCGCGTGAGACCTTCACCGTCCGCAAGATCAGCTACGGTGTTGGCGTGGAGCGCACGTTCCCCGTGCACACGCCCGCCATCGACAAGATCGAGATCGTGACCCGAGGCCGGGTGCGCCGGGCCAAGCTTTACTACCTGCGGTCGCTGCGCGGTAAGGCGGCAAGGATCAAAGAGCGCCGAGAGACTGCGGGCCGATAGCGGCCCGGCGTCAATGGGTGCCCGGGGGCGCACTGAAATTGGCGGCTGTCGATGACGCATGACGATCCCGAGGCGGGCGGGCCGGGCCAGTGGCGCGGCGCGACCGCGAGCGGTGCCGGCTTCCGGGAGGGCAACCTGAACCGCAATGTGGGCCAGCAGCCCGACCCACAGGCGCAGCCGCCGGACTCCGATGAGGAGCAGGCCAAGGAGCCGAAGGAGCGCAAGGCCAGATCGCTGGCCAGGGAACTGCCGATCCTGATCGCAGTCGCGCTCGTCATCGCGCTGGTGATCAAGACCTTCGTGGTCCAGGCGTTCTTCATTCCTTCCGGCTCGATGGAAGACACCCTGCACGTGTATGACCGGGTGCTGGTCAACAAGCTGACCTACGACTTCCGCAACATCCAGCCAGGCGACATCGTGGTATTCAACGGGGCCGGCTCGTGGACGCCGGAGCCGGTGACCCGGGAGAGCTCGAACCCGATCGTGCACGCCTATGACGTCACGTTGCGGCCGCTGTTCCACGCGATCGCCGGGCTGTTCGGTACCTCGCCCGGCCAGACGGACTTCATCAAGCGGGTGATCGGCGTGCCAGGCGATCACGTCGTGTGCTGCAACGCCAGCGGCCTGATCACCATTAACGGCGTGCCGATACACGAGCAGTCGTACCTGTACCCCGGCAACCGCCCCGGCTCGCACCCAGGCGGCATACCCGGCCGTTTCAACCTCACGGTTCCGCCGGGGCGGCTTTGGGTGCTCGGTGATCACCGCGCGATCTCCGACGACTCGCGTGGCCACGAGGACGATCCGGGCGGCGGCACCATTCCGGAGAGCGAGGTCATCGGCCGGGCATTCGTGGTGGTCTGGCCGCCGAGCCACTGGCGCATCCTGCAGATACCGTCCACGTTCCAGCAGAAGGGCATCGCCGCTGGTGCCCCGGCCTCTGGAATCCGCGCGGAGCAGGCGCTGGCGACCACGGTGCTGAACGGCGCGCGGGTCAAGCCGTCCGCGCCGTACCTGCCGCTGGCGGCCGGCCTGGTCGGCGCGGTGCCGCTGACCTGGCTGCAGCGGCTGGCCAGGCGACGGCTGAGGGCCAGGATCAGGCGGTCTCGCCGGCCGAGTTGACCGCGTTCGCGGCCGTTCCTGCATGACCTGCCTGGGCCTGGCGGTCGCGCTAGTCTCGAAGCCGATGAACGCCGAACAGGATGCTGGCGACCGGCCGGCCGCCGCCGACGTCGTCGGTATCGGCTGGCAGCAGGTCGCTCCGGCTG
>JASHQL010000044.1 GCA_030039155.1 Streptosporangiaceae bacterium
CCGAGCCTGACGAGATCTTCCGGGTCAGCGCGGAATCCCGGCACGGCCATCCCGCGGCGCACCTGCTGCATGCTGAGTTCCTTCCGGACTAGGCGGCTGGCTGCAGCGCGGACAGCTCATCGGCGGACAGCCGGAGCGCGCCGGCCGCCACGTTCTCGGCCAGGTGACCGAGATCACCGGTGCCGGGGATGGCCAGCACGTGCTGTCCCTGGCAGAGCGTCCAGGCGAGCCTGACCTGCGCTTCGGTGGCGCCGTGCGCGGCGGCGACCGCGGGCAGCGCGGCACCGCCGGTATCGGCGTCGCCCATCCCGCTGTGCCCGCCCCGGCGGGCGATCGCGAAGAACGGCACGAACGCCACGCCGCGCCGCCCGCACTCGGCAAGCAGCTCGTGCGCCGACGGCGGCGAGCCGATGCCGAACGAGTTCTGCACGCAGACCACCGGCGCGATGGCCAGCGCCTCCGCCAGGTGCCTGACCTCGACGCCGGAGATGCCCAGGTGCCTGATGAGGCCGGCGTCACGCAGCGACGCGAGCGCGCCGAAGTGCTCGGCGACCGAGTCGTAGGACTGCATCAGGCGCAGGTTCACCACGTCGAGGTGGTCACGGCCGAGCTGGCGCAGGTTCTCCTCCACCTGGCCGCGCAGCTGGTCTGGCCTGGCGGCGTCTGTCCACTCGCCGGACGCGTCCCGGCCTGGCCCGACCTTCGTGACGATCACCAGGTCGTCCGGATAGGGCGCGAGCGCGCTGTTGATCAGCTCGTTCGCCGACCGCAGCCTGGAGAAGTAAAACGCGGCGGTATCGATGTGGTTGACGCCGAGTTCGACGGCCCGGCGCAGCACGGCGATCGCCTGGTCGCGGTCCCGCGGCTGCGCGGTCAGGTCGAAGACCCGGCCGGTCTGCGGCAGCCGCATCGCGCCGAAGCCGAGCCGGTGCACCGGCAGGTCGCCGAGCATCCAGCTGCCAGACGCCGCAGCGGTGATCGTCTCCGAGGCCATGCACGGCAGCCTGCCACACCCAGCGCGGTGCCGGACGCTGCCTGGATCACCGCCCGCATCCACCAAGATCCAGGAGGCACGGCCTAGGATGAACCCATCCCACACACCCGGCCCATGGACCTTGATATGAGCGACGAGAAGTTCGGCCCGCCCGCACTCACCTTCGATGACGTGCTGCTGGTGCCTGCGCATTCGGCGCTGCTGCCGAGTGAGGCGGACACGACCGCCAGGCTGACGCCGCGCATCTCGCTGCGGATCCCGCTGATCTCGTCGGCCATGGACACCGTCACCGAGGCCAGGATGGCCATCGCGATGGCGCGGCAGGGCGGCGTCGGCGTGCTACACCGCAACATGTCGGTGGAGGAGCAGGCGCAGCAGGTCGACACCGTGAAGCGGTCGGAGGCCGGGATGATCACCAACCCGGTGACCTGCGGGCCGAATGCGACGGTCGCGCACGTGGAAGAGCTCTGCGGGCGGTACCGGATCTCCGGGGTGCCGGTGACCGACGATGACGGCATTCTGCTCGGTATCGTGACGAACCGGGATATCCGCTTCGAGGCCGATCACCGCCGCCGGGTGGCCGAGGTGATGACCCCGATGCCGCTGGTCACCGCGCCGGTCGGGGTGCCGCGCGCGGACGCGCTCGCGCTGCTGAGCGGCCACAAGGTGGAGAAGCTGCCGCTGGTGGACGAGGCGGGCAGGCTGCGCGGGCTGATCACGGTCAAGGATTTCACCAAGAGCGAGAAGTTCCCGAACGCGACCAAGGACGCCGAGGGCCGGCTGGTGGTCGGCGCGGCGGTCGGCGTGGGCGAAGACGCCAAGCAGCGCGCGCAGGCGCTGATCGAGGCCGGCGTGGACTTCCTGGTGGTGGACACCTCGCACGGCCACGCGCAGGCCGTGCTGGACATGGTGTCCCAGGTCAAGGCCAACGCCAGGATCGAGGTCATCGGGGGCAACATCGCCACCAGGGCGGGCGCGCAGGCGCTGGTCGACGCCGGGGCCGACGGGGTCAAGGTCGGCGTGGGCCCTGGTGCCATCTGCACCACCAGGGTGGTGGCGGGCGTCGGCGTGCCGCAGATCAGCGCGATCTACCAGGCCTGGCTGGCCTGCCACCCGGCCGGCATCCCGGTGATCGGCGACGGCGGCATCCAGTACTCGGGCGACATCGCCAAGGCCATCGCGGCGGGCGCGGACACCGTGATGCTCGGCAAGCTGCTGGCCGGCTGCGCCGAGGGCCCCGGCGAGATGGTGTTCGTGAACGGCGAGCAGTTCAAGCTGTTCCGCGGCATGGGCTCGCTCGGCGCGATGCGCAACGCCGAGCGCGGCGGCTCGTACTCCAAGGACCGCTACTTCCAGGACGACGTGCTGCGTGAGGACAAGCTGGTGCCGCAGGGCGTGGAAGCGCAGGTGCCGTACCGCGGCCCGCTGGCCGCGGTCGCGCACCAGCTCGTCGGCGGGCTGCGCGCCGCGATGGGCTACTGCGGCTCGCGCACCATCGCCGAACTGCAGCAGGCCACGTTCACGCAGATCACCGGCGCCGGCCTGGTGGAGAGCCACCCGCACGACATCGAGATGGTGGCAGAGGCGCCGAACTACAGCGGCCGCCGCTAGGTCAGCGGCAGGCGAGGGGCGGGCAACAGTTGGCATTGGTAGAGATCGGCGCGGGCAAGAGCGGCAGGCGCGCCTACGCGCTTGAAGAGATCGGCATCGTGCCGTCACGCCGGACCAGGCACCCGGAGGAAGTGTCGATCGCCTGGCAGATCGATGCCTACCGGTTCGAGCTG
>JASHQL010000457.1 GCA_030039155.1 Streptosporangiaceae bacterium
CACGGCGCTTGACCCGGCGACCGTGCTCGCGGTCGGCGCCCAGGCGCGGGCAGTCGCGGCGCGGCTGCACGGCGTGCGCGTGCTGTCGACACCGGCCGCGCTGCGGGCCGGTGCGGTGCCTGCCGCAGTCGCGCAGGTAGTCGTGCTGGTCCCGCAGGGCAGTCACCAGGCCATGGTCACCGCCGGCACCGTCACCGCGCAGGCGGCTGGCGCGCAGGTCATCGTGGTGACCGGCGCAGATCCGCGGGCCGACCCGGCAGCGATCACCGCGCTGGCGGCAGCCAAGCCCGCGCACGTGCTGGCGATCGGCGCCAGGTTCGGCACCGCCAGGCTGCTGGCGGCCAGGGTCGCGGTCGCGGAGACCGGCGTGCAGCTGCCGGGCGGCGGGCAGGTGCTGTTCCCTTACCGGCGGCTGGTCGCGCTGTACGGGCACCCCGGCGCGCCCGCGCTCGGCGCGCTCGGCGAGCAGGACCTGCCGGCCAGCATCGCCAGGGTCAGGCGGGTGGCCAGGCTGTACCGGAAGCTCAGCAAGGTGCCGGTGATCCCGACGTTCGAGATCATCGCGACCGTGGCACAGGGATCGCCTGGCCCGGACGGCCTGTACTCCTACGAGTCGCCGCTGTCGCTGCTGCGGCCCTGGGTGCGCCGGGCCACCGCGGCGGGCATGTACGTGGTGCTCGACCTGCAGCCGGGCCGGGCCAGCCTGCTCAGCCAGGCCAAGCTGTACCGGTCGTTGCTGCGGCTGCCGAACGTGGGCCTGGCGCTCGACCCTGAGTGGCAGCTCGCCCCTGGCCAGCTGCCGCTGCAGCAGATCGGCAGCGTCGGCATCGGCGAGGTGAACAGCGTGATCGACTGGCTGGCCAGGCTGACCGCGAAGTACCACCTGCCGCAGAAGCTGCTGGTGCTGCACCAGTTCAGGCTCACCATGATCCAGAACGAGCGGCGGCTCGACACCAGGCATGACGACCTGGCCATCGTGATCCACATGGACGGGCAGGGCACGCCTGGCGACAAGCAGCAGACCTGGCGGGCGATCGTGGCGGCGGCGCCGCCCGGGGTGTGGTTCGGCTGGAAGAACTTCTACCTGAAGGACCACCCGATGCTGACGCCGCGGCAGACGATGGATCACCGGCCGCAGCCGGTGATGATCTCGTATCAGTGATGGGCCTTGTGCATCTCGCAGACCTGACCCTGGGCGGCGCTGCCGCCGCTGAGCCGGCCGGCGTTGCGGTAGGTCCAGTACAGCAGGACGAACACCGCGACGAAGAAGATGTTCAGGTAGGTGGTGTAGTTCCAGGTCACCCCGGCTGACGCGAGCACCGAGTGCCGCGCGGTCGGCACGATCCCGGCGGCCGCGAAGATGCCGCCGGTGATCAGCCCGGCCACCGTCATGACCGCCCAGAACAGCGCCAGCATCCGGATCGCCAGCCTGCTGCCGTAGTAGCGGCGGTAGACCAGCAGCAGCGGGAACGTGATGAGGTCGGCGAAGATGAACGAGATCACGCCGCCGAACGAGATGCCGCCGTTCCACAGCGCCGCCGCCAGCGGCACGTTGCCGATCGAGCAGACGAAGCTGATGATCGCGACGAACGGGCCGACGACGGCGTTCTCCACGCTGGTCCAGAAGCCGTTGCCGGTGATGAACAGCGCGTGCCAGAGCGACGCTGGCACCAGGACGGTCAGGAACCCGGCTACCGTGTAGCCGATGACCAGCTCACGGCGCAGCATCTTCAGGTCTGCCATCGTGTAGCTGGCGGCGTCGGCCCAGCCCGCCGCCGAGCGCACCCGCCTGCGCAGCGGCAGCCGCCCGGCGGCGGCCGCCGGACCGTGCTGGTGCTCGTGCCCGGCGTCGGCGGTGACCCGCTCGCGTGCCCTGGCGATCAGGCGGCCGCGCAGCCACAGGCCGCCGGTGACGGCCAGCAGCACGATCATGATGATGCCGCCGATGAACTCACCGGCCGCGAACTGCCAGCCCATCAGCACGATGAGCACGATGCCCAGTTCGATCACCAGGTTCGTCGAGGCGAACATGAAGACCATCGAGGCGACGAAGTCGGCCCCCCTGCTGAACAGCGACTTGGCCAGCGCCGCGGCGGCGTACGAGCAGGACGATGACGCCATGCCATAGCCGGATGCGCGGGCGACCGCGGCCGGCCGGTGATTGCCGAGCCTGCGTTGCATCGCCTCGCGGCTGGCGAACGCCTGCACCGCGCCGGACAGCCCGAAGCCCAGGATCAGCGGCCAGAGGGTCTGCCAGAACATGTAGAAGCCCTCGCGCAGCGACCGGCCGATGTCGACCAGCCAGCCAGCGGAAGCCAGCATGCGCATCCCTCTCCGTTGACCGCTGCCCCGTCTCGGATACCTCCAGGGGGTATTCTACGCGGCCGGGCAAGGCAGGCTCTGGCTTGCCCGGCCGCCCGGTTCAGAAGCCGGGGAAGATCTCCCGCAGCTCTGCCAGGTCAGCGGGGTCGCCCTGGACCGCAGGGGTGTGCCCGGGGTCGAGCCGCCCGGTCAGCAGCCTGATCAGCGCCTCAGCGGGCATCGTCAGCTGCGGCTCGCCAGGGCCGGCCGCCGGCGCTACCGTCACGGTCTCCGCGACGTCGATCGTGAACTGCCCGTCCGGGTCCGTCGTGGCGATCCGCAGCTGCCGCGGCTGGTGGCCGTCCGGGCGCGCGGTCCTGCCTGCCATGCCCACGTCGCCGACCAGCAGCGCGACGGCGTCGGGCGCGACCGTGGCGGCCGGGTCGAGGGTGACCGCCACGTCCCAGGTATGCACGGCGTGCTCGCCAAGCCGCATCCTGGCGATTCCGGTGGCATCCAGCTCCCTGCCGAACATGGGAAGCCTGAGCTTGGCCAGCTCGTCCTCGCTGAGCGCCTCGAATCGCCGGGTCACGGCCTCGTCCACGACCAGGGCGTCGGCGGCCTGCCGGTCAGGGCTGCGTGCGTTCCAGGTCTCCCAGATCGCCGGGAACGCCTCCCTGCCAGGGGCATCCGCGCCGGTCAGGGCCGCGTCGAGGAACAGGCCGAAGATCTCGCCCTGCGAGCCGAGATGCGACAGCACCTGCGCGATGGACCAGTCAGTGTCATAAGACTGCTGCCTGAGCTGGTCGGGCCCGAGCGGGCTGACGATCGCCTGCAGCTTGTCGTGCGAGTTCCTGAGTGCCTTGATCCACGGCTGCGGGCTTGTCTCCATCCGGTGCTCCCTGGTGCTGCGGAGGGTGTCCGCCGGAAGGCTACCGGATCAGCCGGTGGTGAAGGCGATCAGCACCGAGCACGGCGCGCGGTGCGCGACCGAGTTCGGCACGCTGCCGAGCACCCGGCGCACGCCGGCCATGCCCTTGTTGCCGACGATGACGAGGTCGGCACCGACCTGCTCGGCAACCTCGCAGATCGCGTCGGCAGGGTCGCCGGTCTTGGCGTGCAGTTCGGTCAGCACGCCGCTCACCCTTGCCCTCGAGCCGAGGTCGGCGAGCAGCGAGTCGGCCAGGTCTACGGTGTCCATCGACTTGGCGAACTCATGGCCGGCCGCTGAGTGCAGCTGCTGCGGCTTGTAGGCGGACACGATGTGCAGCATGCCGCCGGTCATCTTGGTCAGCTCGATCGCCTGCCTGACCGCCTCGGCCGCGGTCGGGGATCCGTCCGCGCCCACCACCACCGTCTGGAACACCCGGACTCCCTTCACCATGTGGCCTGCGTGGCACTCTAACCCGTCTATCGGGTCAAAGCCCCGTAAGTCAGCCACGGAATCAGGGCAGGATGATCACGATTCCGGCACGGCGGCGCTGGCCGGCAAGCTGAGCGCCAGCTGCACGGCCTGGTACCTGCTGAGCCTGCCGCCCGCCTGGTACTCCTGCAGGTACCGCTCCTCGCCGAGCCGCTCGCGTGCCAGGGCCAGCTCGCGCTGCTGCAGCTCACGCTCTGGCTCGCAGAAGTTGATGGTCTTGTTCGCCAGCGCGGCGCGCATGTCGACGTCCGCGGCGCCATGCAGCCTGGCCGCCTCGACCTGGTGACCCTGCCAGGTCGCGCAGCAGGCCGCGGCCAGCAGCACCTGGGCCACGTCAAGCAGCATGCCGACGCGCCGCGCGGTCAGCAGGCAGTACCTGACCACCGGGACCGCGTCGGCATGCCTGCCCATGATCAGCAGCAGCAGCGCCAGGTCGCTGCGGAAGAAGAACAGGAAGATCTGGTCACCGAGCTGCTCGACCTGCCTGATCGCCGCCGCGAGGTGCCCGTATGCGCTGTCGAAGTCGCGGGCGCGCAGGTCAATCCCGTACAGGCTGTGCAGCTCGTTGGCGGCGAGCAGCTCGTCGCCCGCCCGCCGGAGACAGTCGAGCGCCGCACGCCTGACCGGCTGCTGCTCCTCGTCGGACCCGAGGGTGACCGCCAGCGTGCTGAGCATCAGGCCGAGCAGGCGCTGGTCCCCGGTGCCGCGCGCGAGCGTGACGGCCTGCTCGGCAAGCTCACGCGCGGCGGGATCGTCCTGGTAGAACGCGAGCGCGCTGAGGCCGCTCAGCGCCCGCGCCTCGAGCTGCACGTCGCCGAGGTCGCGGGCCAGCGCGAGCCCGCGCTCGGCCAGCTCCCTGGCCGGGATCCGCTTGGCCCGGTCGGTCTGCTGGACCAGGCCGAGCATCTCGGTGGCGCCGAGCATGGCTTTGACCAGAACCGGGCCAGGAGTGTCGCTCGCTTGCTCGATGGCATCGCGCACCGGGTCGAGCACCTCCAGGTGCAGCCTGCTGATCAGGAAGAAGTGCAGGCTGACGCACAGCCGCAGCACGTCCTGGCTGCGGCCAGCCTCGGCGAGGTAGCTGACGGCCGCGCGCAGGTTGTCCCACTCCAGGTCGAGCCTGCGCAGCCAGCTGCCCTGCCGCGGCCCGGTCAGCGCAGGCGCTGCCGCCTCGGCCAGCGCCAGGTAGCAGGTGGCGTGCAGGTCCCTGGTCGCGATGACGCCGTCCTCGCCCGCGGAGTTCAGCAGCTCCTGCAGGCTGTACTGCCTGATGGTCTCGAGCAGCCGGTAGCGCACCGAGTCGGCGGTCCGGTCGGCCACCACCAGGCTCTTGTCCACCAGCGAGCCGAGCAGGTCGAGCACGTCGAACGCGTCGATGCCGCAGCCCACGCAGATCGCCTCTGCGGCTTCCAGCTCGAACCCGCCGACGAAGACCGACAGCCGGCACAGCGCGTCGCGCTCCGGCTGGCTCAGCAGCCCGAACGACCAGTCCACCGTGGCCTGCAGCGTCTGCTGCCTCGGCATCGCGTTCCTGCTGCCCCCGGTGAGCAGCCGGAAGCGCTGGTCGAGCCGCTCGCTCAGGTGCCGCAGCGACATCGAGGACAGCCTGGCGGCGGCAAGCTCCAGGGCCAGCGGGATGCCGTCAAGCCGCAGGCAGATGGATGCGGCCAGCGCGGCCACGGCGTCGTCGTCGACGGCGAAGTCCGGGTCGACCGCCCTGGCCCTGGCGACGAACAGCGCGACCGCGTCGCAGGCGGCGATCTCGTCGGCGTCGGCCTCGGCGGCCGGCAGCGACAGTGACGGCACCCGGTACACCCGCTCGCCGTCGATGCCCAGCGGCTCACGGGAGGTGGCCAGGAAGCTGACCTGCGGGCAGCCACGGATGACCTGGTCGCAGAACTTGGCCGCGGCGTCGATCACCTGCTCGCAGTTGTCCAGGATGATCAGCGCGCGCTGCGCGCTGAGTGCCTCGATGACCAGGTCGGCCGACGAATGGCCGGTCACATCGTGCAGGCCGAGCACCGCGGCGAGCACCCGCGGGATCTGCTCGCCGTCGGTCACCGGCGCCAGCTCGGCCAGCCAGACCCCGTCCATGTCGCGCTGCAGCAGCTCGGCGGCTGCCTGCAGGGCAAGCCTGGTCTTGCCGCTGCCGCCTGCTCCGGTCAGCGTCACCAGCCTGGACGAGTCGGCCAGCGCCCGTACCTCGGCAAGCTCCCGCTGCCTGCCGATGAAGGCGCTGAGCAGGCTCGGCAGGTTGTTCGGCAGTTCCGGGTTGTCCAGCGAGGCCAGCGGCGGGTGCTCGGCGTCCAGGAAGCCGGCCTCGAGCTGGAAGACCTGCTCTGGCCGGCCAAGGTCCTTGAGCCGGTGCAGGCCCAGGTCGCGCAGCGTCACCCCGTCCGGCAGCGTGTCGGAGAGCAGCTCGGCGGTGGCGCTTGACACCAGCACCTGGCCGCCGTCGGCGATGGCCTCGAGCCGCGCGGTGCGGTTCACCACCGGGCCGAAGTAGTCGCCGTCGCGTTCCTCGCAGACTCCGGTGTGCATGCCCATCCGCACCCGCAGCGGGCGCCGGGTCGGCCACCGCTCGGCCCGCAGGCCGAGCTGGGCGGCCAGCACTGCCGACACGGCCTGCTGTGCCGTCTCGAAGGCGGCGCAGAAGGCGTCGCCGACCGTCTTGAAGACATAGCCGCTGGCCTGCTCGATCGCGGTACGCAGCAGCTCATCGTGGCGGCGAAGTGCCTCGGCCATCGCGGCCGGCTCGGCTTCCCAGAGCCTGGTCGAGCCCTGCACGTCGGTGAACACCAGCGTGACGGTGCCAGAGGGGATCGCATCCTGGCGGGTCATCGGGGGTCGTGTCCCCGGCCAGCACGGTCCCGCGCCATGAGATCACAATATGGGCGTTATTGCGCAGCGCGCCAGGCATCGGCGGTGGCGGCGAAGCTGGCACTGCGCCGGTCCCGGTCCAGGCTCGGCGTCACCACCACGATCTCGTCGGCCTGGGCCAGCTCGCGCATCTCCAGCAGCCGCTCCGCCACGGCCGCCGGGGTGCCGGTGACCATCCGGCCGTCGCCGGTGTGCCTCGACCGGAACTCGGCCGACCCGGCGAATTCCTCGACCCGCTCTGGCGCCAGCGGCTCGCGGACGCCTTTGCGGATGTTCTGCCTGGTCAGCGTCCAGGCTGCCGCGAACAGCTCGACGGCGTCTGCGTCCTCGCTGGCGAACGCCAGCACCGACATGGCCGAGTACGGCTGGTCACCCTCGGCGCGCGGCCTGAACTCGCGCCGGTACCCGCGCAGCACCTCGAACGCCAGGTCAGGGCTCATGTGATGGGCGAACACCGCGCTCATGCCGTTGACCGCGGCGAACTTCGGCCCGTAGTGGCTGGACCCGAGCACGAACAGCTCGGGCCGCTCGGCCAGCACCGGCGCCGCGATCAGCGGCGCGTACGGGTGGCCGGCCGGGAAGCCGTCGCCGAGGAATGCCAGCAGCTCGCCGACCTGGCCGGGGAACTCGGCCGCCGGGTCGGTGACCATGCCGCGGCGCAGCACGTGCGCGGTCAGCGGGTCGGTGCCAGGCGCCCTGCCGAGCGCCAGGTCGATCCGGCCCGGATACATGGCCAGCAGGGTCCTGAACGTCTCCGCGACCTTGAGCGCCGCATGGTTGGGCAGCATGATGCCGGCCGCGCCTACCCTGATCGTGCTGGTCTGCGCGCCCACGTGCGCGATCAGCAGCTCGGGCGCGGTGCAGGCCAGGCTGCGCATGTTGTGATGCTCGGACACCCAGTAGCGCCGGTAGCCCGCCCGCTCCACGGCCCTGGCGATGCTGACCGCGCCCGCCACCGAGGCGGCCGGGTCCTCCCCGTACTCGATCGCGACGAAGTCGAGCACGGCGAGCGGCAGGCTCTCGGCGGCATCCACGCTCGATCACAAGCCGGCGGCCGGCCACGGCATTCCCGCGGGTTATGCTCCGGCCAGAAGGAGGCGCCGATGTCCGGTCAGCAGGCCGGTCCCCGGAGGGCAACACTGCCCTGGGTCGGGTACCTCACGATCGGGCCCGAGCCGTACCTGACGGCACAGGAGTGCCAGTCCTGCCGTGCGCTGTTCTTCGACCGGCGGAACGCCTGCGCGAGCTGCGGCGGGCGGCGTTTCGCCGGCCGCCGCCTGGCCAACGACGGCGTGCTGCGCGCGTTCACGATCGTGCACCGGGCTACTCCGGAGGTCACGGTGCCGTATATCTCGGCGATCGTGGACCTGGACGGCGGCGGCGTGGTCAAGGCCAACCTGGTCGGCGTCGACCCGGACCCCGGGCAGGTCAGGCTCGGCATGCGGGTGACCCTGACGACCTTTCCTGCTGGCACCGACAGCGCGGGCACCGAGGCGGTCAGCTTCGGCTACCGGCCGGCGGAATCCGCGGCCGGGCCGGCCTAAATCGGCAGCCTGCCCAGGCTGAACGGCACGTCGGCGAGCCTGCCCGCCTGCTCGGCAAGCTCGGCCACCGTCCACCTGCCGTCCTTGCTGATGCTGTCGATGATGGCGAACGGCTGGAACAGGTGGATGCCGCCGCCGGCCACGAAGAAGATCCGGCCGGTGATCGGGCAGTCGGCGGTCGCGAGGTAGCCGACGAACGGCGACACGTTGCCCGCGTGCATCGGGTCGAAGCCGTCGGCCGGCGGATGCAGGATCGATTCGGCGATGCCGGGCGTGGCCAGCGTGAGCCGGCTCCTGGCGGCCGGCGCGATCGCGTTCACCCTGACTCCGTACCGCTGCAGCTCACGCTGGCTGATGATGGTCAGCGTGGCGATGCCGGTCTTCGCCGAGCCGTAGTTGGCCTGGCCAGGGTTGTTGAACAGGCCGGAGGTCGAGGTGGTGTTGATCAGCGAAGGCCGCAGCGTCAAGCCGGCCTTCGACTGCTCCCGCCAGTACCTGGCGGCCGCCCTGGTCGGCATGAAATGCCCGCGCAGGTGCACCCTGACGACGTCGTCCCACTCCTCGTCGGTCATGTTGATGATCGTGCGGTCGCGCAGGATGCCGGCGTTGTTCACCAGCACGTGCAGCGCGCCGAACTCGCTGATGGCCTGCCGGACCAGCCCGTCGGCTCCTGCCGCCGAGGTGACGTCGTCGAAGTTCGGTACCGCATCGCCGCCGGCGGCCCTGATCTCGTCGACCACCTGCTGCGCAGGACCGCTGTCGCTGCCTGATCCGTCAGGCCCGCCGCCGAGGTCGTTCACCACCACCTTCGCCCCCTCGGCGGCGAACAGCAGCGCGTGCTCGCGGCCAAGGCCGCGCCCGGCGCCGGTGATGATCGCGACACGTCCGTCCAGAGCGCCCATAGCTGGCTGTGATATCACATCCGCGCCGCCGTCCGGTTGCGGCGCGACCGCCCTGCGAGCCGGCTGGCGCGGCTCTTGACGGAACTGCCGGGCTCCCCCATGATCGAAATTCTGAACGTTCGGTGTCCGGCGATGCCGCAGGGAGAGCGGCATGTGGGGGGATGGCGATGCAGATCTCGAAGCATGGCTGGCGGCTGGCTGCATTCACCGGAACGGCACTGCTCGTGGTGGCCTCCGCTCCCGCGGTGGCACTGGCGGCGCCCGGCTCGGCGCGCCCTGACGGCTCGGCAGGGTGGCAGATCTCCGCCACTGTCGGGTCCGCGACCAGCGAGGTCAACAACGGCGACATCGTCGCGACCGGCAGCTCTGACGCCTGGACCTCGTGGACCTGCGGGCCCTGCCCGACAGGAAGCGACGCCAGCCAGAATCTGATGTTCCACTGGAACGGCTCGCAGTGGAGCCCGGTGACGCTGGCCAGCCAGCTCAGTTATCCGGCCGTGCTGGCCGGGATGGGCGCGAGCTCGGCGCGGAACCTGTGGGTGTTCGACGACAGCGACCAGCTAGCCGTCTACAACGGCGCGACCTGGGCGGTGAAGAGCCTGCCGAGCTGGGTGGTGCGGCCCATTGACGCCGACAGCGCCTCGGTCGCCACCGCGGTGTTCTCGGCCTCCGACGGATGGGCGTTCAGCATCGACGCCGAGCACGACCCCACGCTCGCGGCCAGGTATCACGGCGGCAGCTGGCACAAGGTCGAGTTGCCGATCATCCCGAACAGCGCCGACGGGCTCTCGCCGAAGGACATCTGGCTGTCCGGTTACGCCAAGGGGTACGGCCCGCGGACGCTCGCGCACTGGAACGGCAAGACCTGGAAGACGCTGTCGTTCCCGCACCCGCCGAAGGGCGCGACGCTGATCGAGTCCGGCCTGGTAGCGCTCGGCGCGAAGTCGCTGTGGGTGCTTGCCGAGCAATTCGGCCCGAAGGCCGGCGCGGTGACGTCCGAGTTGCTGCGCTGGACCGGCAAGTGGCGGACCGTCAAGGTGCCCGCGTCGGTCGGCACGGCCGATCAGCTCGCCGCCGACGGGCACGGCGGACTGTGGCTGATCGCCAGCCCGAGCGGGCAGGTCAACTTCGTGCACTACACGGCGGGGCACTGGGATGTGTCCGCGGTGCCGACCCAAGCCGGCCTGACGGCCGAGCCTGGCGTGCTGGCATCGGTGCCTGGCAGCCGGTCCATGTGGTCCATCGGGTTCCTGGTCAGCGGCTCCACCCCGGAGTACGGCGCGGAGTGGCGGTTCGCCGGCTGAGCCAGGCCCTGGCTGCCGCTGCCGCTGGCTAGCCGCCCGAGCTTGCCACGTCGGCGGTCACCGCGGCAGCCTGCCCTTCCGCCGCGGTGAGCTCGGTCGAGGCGTCGCCCATGTCGTCGTTCGTGACGTCGCTGCTGGCCTGCCGGTAGTCGCCCATCGCCGCGATGAACGCGGACCGCAGCGTGGCGTTGCACTTGGGCGGCACATCTTCCTGCAGCGCGAGCTTGGCCAGCGTGCCAAGGAACGTCACGTCGACGTCGCCGAGCGTGTCATCGCTGAGCTGCTTCTTGTAGTCGCTCGTCGCCCCGGCCCGCTGGTACTCCCTGGTGGCCATGCTGGCGTAGTGCAGCGTGCCGCGCAGCGCCGCGTCACCGCGTGACGTCCACGCGGACACCTGCGACGAGCAGGACTCCCCGGCCGCGGCGGCAGGCGAGGCGCTGTGACCGGCGGCCGCAGCATTGCCGCCGCCGCAGGCAGCGGCAACGCAGGTGATGACCGCAGCGGAGATGGCGGCTGCGGCCGGTACGAGGGCTCCGCGGCTCCGGCCGGGCTTGCTCATGCTCTCCAGACGCGCAGGGCGCCGCTGTGGCTTACGCACTCGCATCGCGACCTCCGGACCCGGCGCCGGCCGGCAATGCCCGGCGGCGCACGGCATTCCTCATGTGGTAACACATGCACATGACCAGCGCGGCCGGTACCGAGATTGGCAGCACCGAGGCAGGGCTGCCGGGGCTGCTTGCGCTCGAGCAGATCGAGGAAGACCTGTTCCGCAGCACCGCGGTCACCCGGGATCCGCGCGGCCTGTACGGCGGGCAGGTCGCGGCGCTGGCGCTGCGCGCGGCGGCGGAGACGGTGGCGGCGGAGCGGCACCCGCACTCACTGCACGGGTACTTCCTCAGCCGCGGTGACGCCGCGATGCGGGTGCTGCTCACCGTGCACAGGGACCGGGACGGCGGCTCGTACTCCAACCGCCGGGTGATCGCCGTACAGCGCGGCAAGGTGATCTTCAACATGACCGCGTCGTTTCATGTCACCGAGGAAGGCGCCGACTACCAGGCGACCCAGATGCCGGATGTCGCCGCGCCCGAGGATCTGCGCACCGCGAACATCGGCCACCGGCTGCACGGCGTCGAGGTGCGGATCCCCAGCCAGCCGTCGCCTGGCCAGCAGTGGCCGTCGCGGGTCTGGATGCGGGCGCAGCACGGCCTGGACGGCGACATCATGCACGCCTGCGCGCTCGCCTACATCTCGGACATGTTCTCCGGCCTCGCCGCGGTGCCCGATGTGGCCCTGGCCAGCCCGCTGACCAGCATCGATCACGCTGTCTGGTTCTACCGCAAGGTCGCGCTCGACGACTGGGTGCTGATGGACCTGCAGCCGGAGTCGACGGCCGGCGGCCGCGGCATGTACCGGGGCCGGATCTTCGGCAGGGACGGCACGCTGGCGGCCGGGCTGGCGCAAGAGTCGCTGTTCCGGCCGGGAACGCGGGGCCCAGGGGGGTCGGCCCCCCAGGACCAACGCAGCGCCGCCCGCCGCGGGCCGCTCGCTGGCTGAGCCGCTCCCCCGGTCGTTACATTGGCCATATGGCCGACTCGCTGTGGATCATCGGCGTCGCGATGACGAAGTTCGGGCGCTACCCGGACAAGGACCTGATTGACCTGGGCAGCGAGGCTGCCATGGCGGCGCTGACCGACGCCGGGCTGTCGATCTTCGACGCCGACGTGCTGGCCGCTGGCTGCCTGTTCGACACCGGCGGGGTCGGGCAGCGGATCCAGAAGCAGATCGGGCAGACCGGCATCCCTGTCTACAACGTGGTGAACGCGTGCGCCACCGGCGCGACCGCGTTCCGGGTCGCGGCGATGGCGATCAAGGCCGGCGAGGCGGGCATCGGCCTGGCAGTCGGGGTCGAGCAGATGGGCAAGCAGGGCCTGCTCGGCGCGCAGCGCAGCCAGGCCAAGGACCGGCAGTTCGAGCCGTCCGGCCGGTACGACGCGATCGGCCCGGTCGAGGGCGTGCTCGGCACCAGCCTGATGCCGGGCACCTTCGCCCAGTCCGGCATGGAGTACGCGTACCTGCACGACGGGGTCGGGTTCGAGCAGTTCGCCAGGGTGGCGGAGAAGAACCACGCGCACTCGACGCTGAACCCGCTGGCCCAGTACCAGCGGGCGTTCTCGCTCGAGCAGATCATGAACGCCGAGATGATCGCCTACCCGAACACGCTGCTGATGTGCTGCCCGACCGGCGACGGCGCGGCCGCCGCGGTGCTGTGCAGCGGCGAGCGGCTGGCGACCATGCCAGCCCTGGTGCGCAGGCGCGCGGTCAAGGTGTCCGCCTCGGTGCTGACCAGCGACCCGTACGTGGACGGCGGCTCGGTGCAGTACAACGTGAACACGCTGACCAGGCAGGCCGCCGACCAGGCGTACGAGACCGCCGGGGTGGATCCGCAGGACCTGGACCTGGTCGAGCTGCACGACTGCTTCGCCACCGCGGAGCTGCGGCACTACGACAACCTCAGGCTGTGCGCCGAGGGCGGGGCCGGCGAGTGGATCGACAGGCGCGGCCCGTGGCGTGACGGCGAGATCCCGGTGAACGTGTCCGGCGGCCTGCTGTCCAAGGGCCACCCGCTCGGCGCCACCGGCATCGCCAACCTCTACGAGGTGGCGACGCACCTGCGCGGCGAGGCCGGCGACCGGCAGGTCGACGGCGCGAAGGTCGGGCTCACCCACGTGATCGGGCTCGGCAGCGCGTGCGCGGTGCACATCCTGGAGAAGTCGGCGGCATGAGCGAGATAGCGCAGCGCCAGCCGAAGCTTCAGCCGATGGCTGGCCCGAGCCCGCTGCCAGCCGGCGCCTATGACCTTGGCCGGCTTGGCTACCTCGAGCAGGAGTTCGTCCTCGAAGGCACCGCCGATTCGTTTCGCCTGGACGGGGAACGAGGGACCGGCGGCCGGTGGCGCGCGCTGCCGGATGTCGCCGCGCCGTTCGTCACCAGGGTGCTGGTACGCCGCCCGGCCGACCAGGCCGCGGGCAGCGGCACGCTGGTGGTCGAGTGGCTGAACGTCTCCGGCGGCATCGACGCCCCGGCCGACTGGATGGCGACCCACACCCAGCTGATCAGGGCCGGGCACGCCTGGGCCGGGGTGTCGGCGCAGCGGGCCGGCCTGGACGGCGGCGGCCTGGTGGACAACGGGATGCACCTGAAGAAGCTGTTCCCCGACCGGTACGGCGGCCTGGTGCATCCGGGCGACGCCTGGTCGTTCGACATGTTCAGCCAGGCGGGCCGGGCGCTGCGCGCGGAGCTGCAGCCGGCCCGGCTGCTGGCAACCGGCCACTCCCAGTCGGCCGCGTTCCTGGTGATGTACGTCAACGCCATCGACCGGCAGGCCCTGGTCTACGACGGGTTCCTGGTGCACGGCCGGCCGGGCACCGCAGCCTCGCTGGACACCGGATTCACCCCGGACCGGTCAAGGCCGCGCGATCAAGGCCTGGCCGGCGGTGAGCAAATCCGCGCGGACACACGCGTTCCCGTCCTGGTCCTGCAAACCGAAACCGACCTGACGTCCCTCGGCGGTGGCAGCGTCGGCCAGCAGGACGGCGCGCTGATCCGGCAGTGGGAGCTGGCTGGCGCCGCGCACGCCGACACCTACCTGCTGTTCGCCAGCGGGCAGGACGACGGCGCGCTGCCCGCCGCGCGGCTGGCCGAGCTGCTGCGGCCGACCACCGACATCCTGATGGGCACGACCGGCTCGCCGGTCAACAGCGGGCCGCAGCAGCACTACGTGGAGTGCGCGGCGATCGAGGCGCTGCACGCGTGGGTGGCCGACGGCACGGCGCCGCCCGGCTCGCCCAGGCTGGTCACCGGCGGCGCCGACTTCGCCAGGGACGCGCACGGCATCGCGGCCGGCGGGATCAGGACGCCGTGGACCGACGTGCCGGTGGCGGCGCTGTCCGGCACCGGGCAGACCGGCGACGGGTTCGCGTTCCTGTTCGGCACGACCAGGGAGTTCGACGCCGCCGAGCTGGCCGGGCTGTACCCGGACGGGCTGGCCGGCTTCCTGCCCAGGTTCGAGCGGTCGCTTGACGACAGCATCAAGGCCGGGTTCATCCTGGCCGCGGACCGGGCCGAGATCCTCGCGCTCGGCGAGGCGAGCTGGCCCGGAGGTTAGTCAGCCTGCAGCCCGTCCCAGGACCAGCGCGGGACGGTCAGGCCGTCCGGCACGTCGGCTGCCGAGTCGTGATAGCGCGCCATCGTGGTCGTGGTGGCCCAGGCGAAGTAGTCGTACAGCACCTGCCGGAGCGGCTCGGCGGTCAGCCCGACGTCCAGCAGCGCCTGGCCGAAGCAGCCGATCGCCCGCTCGTCCATCTCCTGATGCGGCCCGTTGCCGCTGTGGATCCGCACCACCGACGCCTCGTCGCCGTACCTGCCTGTGTACTCGGCCGGACCGCCGAGGGCCTCGGCCCAGTAGGCGGCAAGCCGTTCGCTGTGATCGGGACGGTAGCCGTGGCTGAAGGCATGGCTGACGATCTCGTCGGCCAGCACCCTGGCGTGCCAGGCCTCGGCCAGCGCCAGCATGCCCTCGCTGCCGCCCGCTGCTTCGTACACGCTCTGCATGTGCACCAGCATGCCAGCCGGCGCCGGTCAGGTGGCCTTGAGCAGCCCTTGCCGGCCTTCGTCGGACAAGACCCTGAACATGTCCTTGTCGTGCCAGTAACCGATCTTGTCGTTGGCGACGTATGCCATCCCGGCGAAGATCAGCACCCGGAACCTGACAGGCTGGCCCTGCTGGCCGACAAACGTGAAGTCAGATGGCTGCAGCCGGTGCTTCTTGACTTCCGGCGGGCTGACGTCGTCCCGGCCGAACGAGAAGCAGAAGATCTTCCCCGTCTTGGCCGCCGACAGCGGCGACGTGCCGCCGGCCGTCCCGTTGTCGATCATGCCGATGAATCGCTGGCCGGTGATGATGAACTGGCCCTGGCCATGAGCCTCGGTTCCGTCCGCCGTCTTGATGCTGATGCCGCACAGGATGTGGTTCCACCGCGGCTCGGGCCCGATCGCGGCGTCGCCGGCCAGCAGCGTGCCGGCCGGCCGGAGCAGCACCATGTCCTTGGGCGGGGCGCCGGCCTTCAGCGTCGTCACCGAGCGCCGCTCAAACCGGACGCCGAGCTTGTCGTACTTTTGCGGCAGCAGACTGTGGTCGATCGTCAGCGTGGCAGTCGTCAGAGCCATAGCCGGTCCCCCTCATGACCCGATAATGATCGCTGCAGCGTACATCGGCCGAGTTGCGCCATTGCGGCGTTTCTATCCGGCCGCCGGCCAGGTCGTGAGCGGGTCAGGCCAGCCACGTAGGCTTGCCGGCATGCGGGGCTGCCTGCGGTGACCGAGCGCAAGCCGGCCGGGATGAGCTTCACCTCGTGGATCGACCAGCAGATCAGCGAGGCCGAGCAGCGCGGCGCCTTCGACGACCTGCCCGGCGCGGGCAAGCCGATCCCGAACCGGGGCGAGGCCGACGACGGGCAGGCGTGGCTGGCCGGCTGGCTGCGCCGGGAGGGCGTCTCCGCCGAGGTGGCATTGCCGACCCCGCTCAGGTTGCGCAGGGAGTCAGAGCGGCTGGCCGAGACCGTGCACACGCTGCCGTCGCAGGACCGGGTGCGCGCGGCCGTCGCGGAACTGAACGAGCGGATCATGAACTGGCGCAAGCTGCCGGTCGGCCCGCCGATCTTCGTGCGGCTGGTGGACTGCGACGAGATGCTGGCCAGGTGGGCCGAGGGACAGCCTGCGGCCGAGCCTGGTGCTGACCTTAGCGCTGCTGGCCAGGCCGGGACCTGGCCCGCAGGCCAAGCCAGGCGGCGCTGGTGGTCGGGTCGTCGGACAGCTCGCCGGGCCTGACATCGGCGGTCGCCGGTGCGTGCGCTGCCTCGTCCTGCAGGGCCTGGATGGCCTGCAGCCCCTGGGCGAGCTGGACGGCCTGGCTGAGCTTGGCGGCCTGGGCGAGTTCTGGCTGGCCTTCTGGCCGGCCGGCCAGCAGGTCCTGCAGCCGGTTCTTGGCCCTGATCGCCGGCAGCGTGAGCCGCTGCTCCCGGCCGGCCGCCTTGGCCAGCTTGGCCGGCTGCTTCATGTATCGCCACCTGGCCCACGGTGAGCCGGGCCTGGCCAGCCTGATCGCGCCGACGACGAGCGCGACCGGCAGCACGATGCCGATGATCGCGGTCCACCCCTTGCCCTTGAGCAGGGTGATCCCGGCCAGCACGAACAGCACCACCACTACCAGCACGAGCGTCGCCGACGCTGCCGCGCCGCCCGGCATGTGGTGGTAGTCGGCCACGTTCCTGACCCCGATCGGGCTCACGCCGATCAGCAGCAGCGCGGTCACGCCGACCGCGACGAACACCGCGTCGACCGACAGCCTGCCCTCGTTCGCCCAGTACACGTCGCGCAGGTGCAGGATCAGCGCGAACTCGTCGAGCACCAGCGCCAGGCCAAGGCCGAAGCCCGCGGCGGCGGCGGCGTGCCAGTCAAGCGAGCCGGCCGGGGCCGCCAGCCCGGCGATGCCGCCGATGGCCATCAGCACCACGCCGAACACCATGTGGTGCACGTGCACCGCGCCCGCGGTGACGTTCCCGAACCACCACCGCACGCCCGCCCTGATCATCCTGACCGACAGCCGGATGCTGAGGAAGCCAGCGACGAACGCGACGAAGAAGCAGAACAGCGGCAGCCGCCCGGCATGCACAACCTGAGCGGAGAACCAGCCGGACATCGACACCCCACACCGACCTTCTGACATCCGTCTGAGCGAGTATGTCAAGTCTGGCCGGCAACGGCCTGCCGTGCTAGCAGGCAGCAGATGACGTGGACGACCCGGTGGCCGACGCGGAAGGAGCTGGCAGCAGATGACAGCCGCCTTGCTGATCATGGACGTGCAACAGGGCATCGTCGAGCGGTACTCCGGCGAGGACTACCTCGCCAGGCTCGCCGCCGCGGCGGCAGCCGCCCGTGCCGCGGGCATTCGCGTGATCTACGTGGTGGTCGGGTTCCGCGAAGGCCACCCGGAGGTCAGCCCGCGCAACAAGAGCTTCGCCGCGATCGCCGGCACCGGCAGGTTCGGCGCCGACGACCCTGGTGCCCGGATCCACCACGCGGTCGGGCCGGCGCCGGGCGACGTGATCGTGACCAAGCGGCGGGTCTCGGCGTTCGCCGGCAGCGACCTGGACGTCGTGCTGCGCTCCGGCGGCATCGACAGCCTGGTGCTGACCGGGATCGCGACCAGCGGCGTGGTGCTGTCCACCCTGCGCCAGGCGGCCGACCTCGACTACCAGCTCACCGTGCTCGCCGACGGCTGCCTGGACGCGGACGCCGAGGTGCACCGGGTGCTTACCGAGAAGATCTTCCCGCGGCAGGCGGAGGTCAGCACGGTCGCCGACTGGTCGGCCGGGCTTGGCGGCTAGCCGCTGCCGCTAGCCGAAGACCTCGGGCGGCGGTGGCGGTGACGGCTCGGTGCTGGCATCGGTCAGCGGCAGCGCGTCGCCGACGAACAGGTCGAGCTCCGCGCCGTGCAGCACCCTGGCCGGGAACGGGTCCGCCGCGGTGCGCCTGGTCAGGCTCGTCAGCGGCAGCGGGCGGCTGGCAGCGACCGCGACCAGGTTGCCGTACCTGCGGCCGTAGAGCACGCCGGGCTCGGCGATCAGGCAGTCATAGGTGAAGACCTCCCTGATTGCCGCGAGCCGGCGGCGGGCATGCAACAGCGGCGGGCCGTCGCCGATGTTGACCGCGTACATGCCGTCGCCGGGCAGCAGCCGCGCGACCGCTGCCGTGAACTCGGCCGTGGTCAGCGGCGCCGGAGTAACCGCGCCGGCGAACACGTCCGCGATCACCAGGTCGAACGAGCCTGGCCGCTGCGCCTCCAGCGCGGCCCTGGCGTCGGCGATCTCGACGGTCAGCTGGCCGGCGGCCTGCCCGCTCAGCGGCAGCCGCCGCCGGACCAGGCCGGCTATCTCCTGGTCGGCCTCCACCGCGAGCTGGCTCGACCCTGGCCTGGTCGCCGCGACGTAGCGGGCCAGGGTCATCGCCCCTGCCCCCAGGTGCAGCACGCTCAGCGGCTCTCCGGCCGGCCAGCCCAGGTCGGCAAGGTGGCCGATCCTGCGCACGTACTCCAGTTCCAGATGCCGCGGGTCGTCCAGGTCGACGTGCGACTGCGGCACGCCGTCGACCAGCAGCATCCAGGCGCGCGGCCGGTCCATGTCGGCGAGCAGCTCGATCTTGCTCCCGGCCGGCCTAGTCAGCGGGCAGCCCTGCCAGCGCGCGGGCGACCTGCTCGGCCAGGCTGGCCGTTGCGTGCAGCCGGTTGTCGATGGCCAGGTGCGGTGCTGCCGGTGCCTGGTCGAGCCGCATCCTGGCGGTGAACGCGCCGAAGCTGGCGAGCTTGCCCGCGTCCCGGTCACTGCCGCGGGCGGCGAGCCGGTGCCGCAGCGTGGCCGCGTCGGTCCTGACCCAGACCAGCCTGACCGGGCCGCCGCCGAGCTCGGCGGTCCACTGCCGCCACCGCTGCAGGTCGTGGATCTGCTCGGTGAACGGGCCGGACAGCAGCACGGCGCAGCCGTGCCGCCGGATCTGGCTGGCCGTGGCGGTCATGCCCAGGTACTCGTGCACCTTGACGTGCTGGTCGTACCAGCTGCCTTCACGTTCGCCAGCCGGGCGGCCCGCAGCGGCGAGCGTGGCGGCGACGAACGAGCCGTACATGGTGTCCTTGTCAAGCAGCGCCGGGACAGGCGCCAGCGATTCGAGCAGGATCCGCGCAACCGTGCTCTTTCCAGCCCCAGGCGCCCCGGCGACCACCCACGCCAATGCCGTCATCGTCAGCGACCCTACCCTCGGCCGGCCGCGGCACGGCCGGAGCTCGGGGTTTCGCTGTTTCGCCGGCCGGCCGGCGTGGTCGCCTGGCACCATCGCGCAGACTGTTCTGAACCGCAGCCGCCGCGCGCCCGCGCGGCGCCGGCCGAGCAGAAAGCAGGAACGAATGATCGAGCACACCACGGCAGGGAAAGAGTCGCTGGCCGAACTCGCCGAGGAGCACAAGTGCCAGCCCTCTGCCATCTTGCGCCTCACCGCCGAGCACAGCCCGGGGAACGTCTACCCGCCCGACGTCGCCTCCTACATCAACGGCGTATTCCGCGGCACGATCGCGGCCGCGGACCACATGCCGGCGGGGCTGCATTTGTTCCTGCCGCAATAGTCAGGCAGGCGGCCGGTCAGCGGCCGCGACGCCGTCGCGTGGCGGCCACCCGCATGTGAACGTTCTGGGCCAGCCGGGCGTCTAACGCGGCGGAAGGCCGAGAGCTGCCGCGGTGCTCGCTCTGCGCCCAGAGCACGCGCTCGCTTCCGCCGTCGGTGCTTGGGGGTTCGCATGCTGACTCCGCCGCCCTTCGAGGCCGCTGACCAGGCCGGGCGGGTGCTGCGGGTGATCGCGGCCGAGCATCCAGAGGCGCTGGCCGAGCCACAGCTGATGGCCGGCCTGCTGGCGGACCTGCTGCCGGACGGGCCGCAGACGGCCCGCCTGATCGTCACCGCCGTCGAGCACGGGGTGGTCCACCAGCTTCGGGACCGCGCGGCGCAGGGCATGGACGCGGCGACCGCGACCCGGCTGGCGGCGGCCGCGCTTGCCGACGCGACCCTGCTGCGCGCTGAGCCG
>JASHQL010000458.1 GCA_030039155.1 Streptosporangiaceae bacterium
CGGCGGCGGCCGTACTGCGTGGTGCTGCTCGATGAGGTGGAGAAGGCGCACAGCGAGGTGTTCGACATCTTGCTGCAGGTGCTTGACGACGGGCGGCTCACCGACGGGCAGGGCAGGACCGTCGACTTCAGGAACACCATCCTGATCCTGACCTCCAACCTCGGCTCGCAGTTCATCGCCGACCCGGCCCTGGACGAGGCCACCAAGCGCGACCGGGTAATGACCGTGGTCAGGTCGACGTTCAAGCCCGAGTTCCTGAACCGGCTCGATGACGTGATCCTGTTCGACGCGCTGAGCACCGAGGAGCTGACCGAGATCGTCGACCTGCAGGTGCGCAGGCTGGCGAGCCGGCTCGCCGACCGGCGGCTGACCCTGGAGGTCACCCCGGCGGCGCAGGAGTGGCTGGCGGTGACCGGCTTCGACCCGGTCTACGGTGCGCGGCCGCTGCGCAGGCTGATTCAGTCAGCGATCGGCGACGAGCTGGCCAGGGCGTTGCTGGCCGGCCGGGTCAGCGATGGTGACACGGTACGCGTCGACCTGGACGAGGCGAGTGACAAGCTGCGGCTGAGCCGGGAAGGCGAGCTGGACGAGCCGGCTCAGTCGCTGTCAAGCAGCTCGTCGTAGTGGTCCTCTGGCAGGCCCAGGTCGTTCCTGATCCGGTAGCGCAGGCTCAGCAGCAGCCTGAGTTCCTCGTCGTCGCCGTGGCTTGGCTGCGGTGGGCCGGCCGGCGAGCGGCCAAGGCACAGCTCGACGCCCGCGGTGGCCCAGTCGAGCGCGCCGGCCAGATCCGCGCGCTCGAGCAGCAGCTCGGCGACGAGGTCACAGTCCCGCGGATCCCGCGGGCCTTCCGCCTTCAGCCTGCCGATCAGCGCCTGCGCCTCGGCCTCCCGGCCAAGCTGGAACAGCGCCCTGGCCAGCGGCACCCGCGGATCGGCGAAGACCGGGCCGCCGTCCGCCATGGCCAGCCTGAGGTCGGCCGCGGCCTTGGCCGGCTCGTCCGCGAGCAGCCACTGCTCGCCCGCCCGCAGGTAGGCCTCCGACTTGGGCATGGCCGCGGTCGCTGTCCCGGTATGGGCAAGCTCGCTCATCCGGCGTGCCGCCGCCAGGTGGTCGCCGGTGGAGGCGGCATCGAATTCGAGCGCGTCGAATTGCTCCCGGCTCAGCAAGGCCACCCTCTGTACGCTACCGAGTGGCTTCACCTCGTTAGCGCGGAATGCCGCCGCAGTAATGGCTTCGTAACCCGGTAATGGCTTCGTAACCCGCACGATGTGAGATGGCCTAATGGCGGGAGCGCTCAAGCGCGTCCCAGAACCCGCGCCTGAGCGCGTGCCTGACCTCGTCGTGCAACAGCGAGTCAATTGGCAGCGCGGATCCTTGCAACAGCCTTGCCTCAAGATCAGAAGGCATTCTTGGCTTCCTGGCTAGCACGGCCTCGAGCCAGAGCGCGGGCGCATCCCTGGCCACTGCCTCGCCGAAACCGAATCCTTCGGCATGCGCGGCCTGCGCGGCGTCGGCAAGCGACATGGCCACCGGCTGCGGCACCGGCGGCTGCGGCACCGGTAGCTGCGCTGGCGGCTGCGGCATCGGGGGCTGCGGCAGCGCTGGCTGAGACAGGCCCGGCTGCGACAGGGGCGGTTGCGGCAGTGCTGGCTGAGACAGGCCCGGTTGCGGCAGTGCTGGCTGCGACAGGGCCGACGGGCCGAACTGACCGGACTGCGCGGATGCGGCGGTGTACTGGCCTGGCGGAACCGGCTGCTGGTGCGGCGCCGGCTGCTGGTAGAGGCCGCCAGCGGGCGGCCTGGCCTGGGCCGGCGGCCGCTGGCCGTCTGCCGTGCCGTTCTGCCCGAATCCCGCCTGGTCATGCCGCTGGCTGGCGGTCGGCTGCGGCGGCATCGACGGGTGGGTCTGGCTGAACCTGCCCTGGTCGCCGGCCAGGTAGCCGCCAGGTCCGGCCGGCCGGGTCTGGCTCAGCCCGGCATGGGCCGACGGCAGCAGCCCGTTGCTGCCGTAACCGGCCTGACCCGGGTCGGACTGCTGCTGCCTTGGCGGCGGCTGGGCGGACTGCGGCATGCCGTTGGTCGACATGCCGCCATGCTGACCAGACCCTCCGCCGAGCTGGCCAGGGAGCGGCTGGTAGCCGTTCTGCGGCGGCTGCGGCTGGCCGCCCTGGCCAGGCAGGCCGTGCGGCGCCGCTGCCGCCGGTGGCAGGCTGCCGCTGAGCCTGGCGGGCGGCAGCCCCGAGCCTGGCAGCTGACCGCGGACCGGCAGCCCCGGCCCGCCGGGTTCGAGGTCATGGCCGATGCCAGGGCCGGGTGCCGGCGGCTGCGGGGCGAATCCGTTCTGGCCGTAGCCGACGGTGGTACCTGCATGGTCGGCGGCCGGCGGCTGGCTGGCCAGGTGCGGCTGATACTGGCCGGAGAACCGGTCAGGCCGGTCCAGGTCGTGGCTGCGGCCGGTGGCCGGCTGGGCGTCAGGCAGCGCGGGCGGCATGGCGGACCGGCCCAGGTCGGGGCCGTGCAGATCGGTGGCGTGGAAGCCGCCTGGCTGGCTCTGCGCCATGCCCTGGTCAAGGCCGCTCAGGCTCGCGGCCAGCGCTGGCTGGCCAACCGGCTGCGGAT
Organism: Streptosporangiaceae bacterium; assembly: GCA_030039155.1. Lineage (GTDB taxonomy): Bacteria > Actinomycetota > Actinomycetes > Streptosporangiales > Streptosporangiaceae > JOPF074. The sequence continues at coordinate 2,619 of JASHQL010000458.1, forward strand.
CCGCTGGCGCCGGCGCCTGGTAGTGCTGCTGCGGGGCGGCCGGCACCAGGCTCGGCTGGGCCGCGGGGGCCAGCGCAGACGGCCCGACAAGCGGTGGCCTGCCGCTGGTCAGCTCGCGGTAGCCCGCCGTCGGCAGCCCGGTCTGGGCCGGCTCAGCGCCCGCGATCAGGTCGACGTAGGGCCGCAGGTGCGCGGCCGAGATCTCGACCACGTCGTCAGACTCCTGCCGCAGCGCGCGCGCCACCAGGTCGGAATCGGCCGCAATATGCACGATGGTGACGCGCAGCCCCAGATCCTGCACCTCGGCGATGACCGGCGCGAGGTCCTCCTCGGCGCTGACCACCACGGCGTCACTGATCGCGTGGCTCCTGGCCAGCGCGGTGAGGTCGCGGCGGATCTCCGCCTCGACGCCCTCGCGGCGGCTCGGCCGGAGCTTGGCCACCCTGAGCTTGACGCCCGGCAGGTCCGCGAGCAGCTCGTGCTCGGCGGTCCTGCGGCCGTCCGCAGTGGCCTCGTACCAGTAGCAGCGAAGCAGCGGCAGGCCGGTGCGGTCCCGTGACAGTCCCCCGAGCAGCTTCAGGAATCCGGCGTATTCCCAGGACACCGAGTCACGGTTGCGGGTGCCGTGGACAGCCAGCGCACCATCGGCTAGCACATAACTTGCGTCCACGAACAGCGCGCAGCGATCCAACGCGACACCGTCCTTCCCTTGCGCGAGACGTTACCAGCGCGTCGCTGCGACTGTGGCGGATCGCGAGGATCGCGGCGATACCGCCAGATGGCATGCAGAAGGTACCAGGCTCGGCGAGATGCTCTGTGTTCGCTCAGCTGAGGCCGCCCCGGCTAGGCTCGGCTACCGTGACCGACCGAGACGATCTCCTTGGCATGATCACGCGGCTCGCGGTGGTGCACGGCGAGGTCATCCTGTCCGCCGGCCAGCGTGCCGACTGGTACATCGACCTGCGCCGGGTGCTGCTCGACGGCCAGGCAGCGCCGGTGGCCGGCCGGGTGATGCTCGACCTGACAGGCGATCTTGACTTCGATGCGGTCGGCGGCCTCACCCTTGGCGCGGACCCGGTCGCTACGGCGATGCTGCACGCCGCGGCGGCGGCCGGGCGCAAGCTGGACGCCTTCGTGGTGCGCAAGACCGAGAAGGCGCACGGCATGCAGCGCAGGATCGAGGGACCCGACGTGGCCGGCCGCCGGGTGCTCGCGGTCGAGGACACCTCCACCACCGGCGACTCGGTGCTGACCGCCGTCGACGTGCTGGCGGCAGCCGGGGCCGAGGTCGCCGGCGTCGCCGTGGTGGTGGACCGCGGCGCCCGGAGCAAGGTCACCGAGCGCGGCCTGCCGTACCTCGCCGCGTACGAACTGGCCGACCTGGGTTTGGCCGAGCGCTGAGAGATACTTGGTCCAGACATCTCGCCGGAAGGATCAGCCATGCCGATCGCCACGCCTGAGATCTACGCCGAGATGCTCGACCGGGCCAAGCAGCACGGCTTTGCCTACCCCGCGATCAACGTCACCTCGAGCCAGACGCTGAACGCGGCGCTGCACGGTTTCGCCGAGGCCGAGAGCGACGGCATCGTCCAGGTGTCCACCGGCGGCGCCGACTACCTGTCTGGTGCCGCGGTCAAGGACATGGTGACCGGCTCGGTCGCGCTGGCCCACTTCGCCAGGACGGTGGCCGACAAGTACCCGGTGCACGTTGCCCTGCATACCGACCACTGCCCGAAGGACAAGCTTGACGGCTTCATGCGGCCGCTGGTCCAGCTTTCCGTCGAGCGGGTCGCCAGGGGCGAGGAGCCGCTGTTCCAGTCGCACATGTGGGACGGCTCTGCGGTGCCGCTCGCCGAGAACCTGCAGATCGCGTCCGAGCTACTTGACCAGTGCGCCAAGGCGCACGTGGTGATGGAAATGGAGATCGGGGTGGTCGGCGGCGAGGAGGACGGGGTCGTCGGCGCGATCAACGAGAAGCTTTACAGCACGCCGGAAGATGCCCTGGCCACCGCGGAGGCGCTTGGCCTTGGCGAGCGCGGCAGGTACATCCTGGCCGCCACATTCGGCAACGTGCACGGCGTCTACAAGCCGGGTCACGTCCAGCTTCGGCCGGCCATCCTGAAGGAGATCCAGGACGCGGTCGGCGCCAAGTACGGCAGGGAGAAGCCGTTCGACCTGGTCTTCCATGGCGGCTCCGGGTCACCGCTTGCGGACATCCACGAGGCGCTGTCCTACGGCGTGGTCAAGATGAACGTCGACACCGACACCCAGTACGCCTTCACCAGGCCGACGGCCGGGCACATGTTCAGCAACTACGACGGCGTGCTGAAGGTGGACGGTGACGTCGGCAGCAAGAAGGCCTACGACCCGCGCAGCTGGGGGAAGCTGGCCGAGGAAGGCATGACCAACCGGGTCGTGCAGGCCTGCCAGGACCTGATGTCGGCCGGGCACAAGCTGGGCTAGCTCCGGCCCATCGCCGACAGCGCGGCGACCTGCGCGGCGGTCAGCTCGAGCTGCGCGGCTGCGACGTTCTCCGCCAGGTGCGCCAGCGAGCCGGTGCCGGGAATCGGCACGGTGGCCGGCGAGATGTGCAGCAGCCAGGCGAGCGCAATCTGGTGCACCGTCGCGCCGGTCTCGGCGGCGATCTCGGCCAGCGGCCCTGCCGATCCTGCCAGCTCGCCCCTGCCGATCGGCACATAAGGGATGAACGCGATGCCTTCCCGCTCGCAGTAGCCGATGACCTCGGGTGAACCACGGCTGGCCAGGTTGTACGGGTTCTGCACCGAGGCGATCGGCGTGGTGAGCCTGGCCTCGACGATCTCCTCGACGGTCACCACCGACAGCCCGATCCGGGCGATCTTGCCCTCCCGGCGCAGGTCATCCAGCTCACCGACCTGGTCGGCAAGCGGCACCTGGGCGTCGATGCGGTGTAGCTGATACAGCTCGATGGTGTCGAGCCGCAGCCTGCGCAGGCTCATCTCCACGCACTGGCGCAGGTAAGCGGGCCTGCCGACCGGCACCCACTCGCTCGGGCCCGGCCTGACGAGCCCGCCCTTGGTGGCGACCGAGACGCTGTCGTAGGGGTACAGCGCCTCGGCGATCAGTTCCTCGCTGACGAACGGACCGTAGGAGTCGGCGGTGTCGATGAAGTCGACGCCAAGCTCGACCGCGCGCCTGAGCACCTTGATCGCGACGTCCCGGTCGGCCGGATAGCCCCAGATGCCAGGGCCGGTGATCCGCATCGCGCCGTAGCCGAGCCTGGTGACCGGCAGGTCACCGCCGATCAGGTACATGCCGCTTGCTGCGGCTGGCAGGTCGGTCGCAGTCACCTCGCCAATCTATCCAGGGCCGCGGGCTCGGGCGCCGGCCGGCGGCTGCGAAGATGGCCGCATGGCCCCAGAGAACCTGCTCGGCGAGCCGCCGGCCACGCTGCTGCCGCTTTCCGACGAGGCAACCGCGGCGCTTGCCGCCGCGGCCGACCCGGCCGAGGCCGCCGCCAGGTACCCCGCGTTCTGCGCCGCCTGGGCAGCGCTGGCGCAGCGCGCGCTGGCCGCCGGCGACCCGGTCACCGGCTACGCCTTCGCCAGGACCGGGTACCACCGTGGCCTGGACCAGCTGCGCCGGGCCGGCTGGCACGGGCACGGCCCGATCCCCTGGGAACACGAGCCGAACCAGGGCTTCCTGCGCTCGCTGTACCTGCTCGGCGAGGCAGCGGCGGCGATCGGCGAGGACGACGAGGCGGCCCGCTGCCGCGAGTTTCTCGCAGACTCGAGCCGTGCCGCGGTCGTGGCACTGCGGGGTTAGCCAGCCGCTCCGGTAGCATCTGCATGCAAGAGCCCTTGCCGCGCTTGCCTGCTGCACGCCCCCCGCGGGGGGTTCGGGGGTCGCCCCCGACCAGTAGCCGCCAGGGGCTTGCTTCGTCTCCGGGAGGGCCAGATGCCCGCCATCGTGATCGTGGGCGCGCAGTGGGGCGACGAGGGCAAGGGCAAGGCGACCGACCTGCTCGGCGACGGCGTCGACTACGTCGTGCGCTACCAGGGCGGCAACAACGCCGGCCATACCGTCGTCATCGGCGATGAGAGCTACGCGCTGCACCTGCTGCCAAGCGGGGTGCTGTCCAGGCACGCCATCCCGGTCATCGGCAACGGCGTCGTGATCGACCCCGCGGTGCTGCTGGCCGAGATCGACGGGCTGGCGGACCGCGGCGTGTCCTGCGACCGGCTGCTGATCTCCGCCAACGCGCACCTGATCATGCCGCACCAGATAGCCCTGGACAAGGTGACCGAGCGCTACCTCGGCAGCGCCAGGATCGGCACCACCGGCCGCGGCATCGGCCCCGCCTACGGCGACAAGGTGGCCAGGGTCGGCATCCGGGTGCAGGACCTGCTCGACCCCGGCATCCTCAGGCAGAAGCTCGACCTGGTGCTCAGGGAGAAGAACCAGGTACTCGCCAAGGTGTACAACAGGCGCGGCATCGATGCCGCAGCGGTGACGGCCAAGTACCTCAGCTACGGCGAGCGGATCAGCAGCTACGTCGCGGACACCGGCCTGGTCCTGAACCAGGCGGTTGACCAGGGCAAGATGGTGCTGCTCGAAGGCGCGCAGGCGACCCTGCTCGACGTTGACCACGGCAGCTACCCGTTCGTGACCTCGTCGTCGCCGACGGCCGGCGGCGCGTGCGCCGGGTCCGGCCTCGGCCCGACCAGGATCACCAAGGTGATCGGCATCCTGAAGGCGTATACGACCAGGGTCGGCGCCGGCCCGTTCCCCACCGAGCTGGCCGGCGAGCAGGGCGAATGGCTGCGGCAGGCGGGTGCCGAGTACGGCGTGACCACCGGCAGGCCGCGCCGCACCGGCTGGTTCGACGCGGTCATCGCCAGGTACGCCACCAGGGTGAACGGGATCACCGACTACTTCGTCACCAAGCTCGACGTGCTGTCAGGGCTGGACAAGGTGCCGGTCTGCGTGGCCTATGACGTGAACGGCAGCCGGCACGACGAGCTGCCGATGACGCAGACCGAGTTCCACCACGCGGTGCCGGTCTATGAGTACTTCGACGGCTGGCCTGACGACATATCCGGGGCCAAGGACATCGCCGACCTGCCGCCGAACGCGCGCGCGTACCTGGAGGCGCTGGAAGTGATGATCGGTGCGCCGGTGGCGGCGGCCGGCGTCGGCCCGCGCCGCGACCAGACCCTGCAGCTGCGCCCGCTGATCTGACGCACGCGAGGCCGGTAGGCTCGGCGCCGTGCGAGTGCTCGTGCTTGGCGCCGGCGGCCGGGAGCACGCGCTGGTGCGCGCGCTTGATCGCGACCCGGCTGTCGGCCAGCTGCACGCGGCGCCGGGCAACCCCGGCATCGGCAGGCTCGCCGAGCTGCACAAGCTGCAGCCGGCCGATCCGGCGCAGGTCACCGCGCTGGCCCGCGCGCTTCGGCCCGATCTGGTGGTGATCGGCCCGGAGGCGCCGCTGGTGGCCGGGGTGGCCGATGCCGTGCGCGCGGCCGGCTTCAGCTGCTTCGGGCCAGGCAGGGACGCGGCGATGGTCGAGGGATCGAAGTCGTTCGCCAAGCAGCTGATGGTTGCCGCTGGCGTGCCGACCGCCGCCGCGCTGACCTGCAAGAGCGCGGCGGAAGTGCGCGGCGCACTTGACCGGTTCGGGCCGCCGTACGTGGTCAAGGCGGACGGCCTGGCGGCCGGCAAGGGCGTGCTGGTCACCACGGACGCGGCCGAGGCCGCGCGGCACGCCGCGGCCAGCGGCACCGTGGTCATCGAGGAGTTCCTTGACGGGCCGGAGGTCTCGGTCTTCGCGGTGGCCGGCGGCGGCACCGCGATCCCGCTGCTGCCCGCCCAGGATTACAAGCGCGCGCACGACGGCGACCAGGGCCCGAACACCGGTGGCATGGGCGCCTACGCGCCGCTGCCGTGGGCGCCGCCAGACCTGGCCGAGCTCACCATGGCCACGGTGGTCGAGCCAACGCTGGCCGAACTGCGCCGCCGGGGCATCAGCTATACCGGCGTGCTGTACGCCGGGCTTTGCCTGACCGGGCGCGGGCTGCGGGTGGTGGAGTTCAATGCCAGGTTCGGCGACCCGGAGACCCAGGTCGTGCTGGACCGGCTGGCCAGCCCGCTTGGCGGCCTGCTCGCCGCCGCGGCCGACGGCGACCTGGCCGCCGCCGGGACGCCCGGCTGGACGCCGGGAGCCGCGGTCACCGTGGTGCTCGCCGCGGACGGCTACCCGGCCGCCCCGGCCGCCGGTGACGAGATCGACGGCCTGGCCGAGGCCGAGCGGGTGCCTGGCGCCTACGTGCTGCAGGCGGGCACCGCGGCACGCCAGGACCAGAACGGCAAGAGCGGCGACGATGCCACGCTGACCTCGGCGGGCGGCCGGGTGCTCGATGTCGTCGGCACCGGCAGCGACCTGGCAAGCGCCAGATCGGCCGCCTACGCGGCGATGGCCAGGATCTCCATGCGCGGCGGCTGGTACCGGAAGGACATCGCCGCGGGCCAGGCGCTGAGGCCGGCCGGACAGGGACCGGTGAGCGGCGGCCCGGGGTCCTGAGCAGGCCCGATGAGGCGATGCGGCAGGATAGAACCGTGATCGAGCGGTACACGCTGCCAGCCATGGGGCAGGTCTGGAGCGAAGCGCACAAGTACGAGCTGTGGTGCCGGGTGGAGACGCTGGTGCTGGCGGCGCATGCCGAGGCCGGCACGGTCCCTGCCGATTCGGTGCAGCCGGTGCGCGACGCGCCGCCGCCGACGCCGGAGGCGGTGGCCGCGATCGAGGCCACGACCGGCCACGACGTGATCGCGTTCCTGTCAGCCTGGGCCGACAACACCACCCCGCGGGCCGCCGCCGCCTACGTGCACTACGGCATGACCTCATCAGACCTGGTCGATACCGGGCTCGCGCTGCAGCTCGCCGAGGCCAGTGACCTGCTGGTCGCCAGGTGCACCGACCTGCTGATGGTGCTGCGCGACCACGCGCTTGCGCACCGGTCAACGCTGCGGGCCGGGCGCACCCACGGCATCCACGCCGAGCCCGATGTCTGGGGGCACCGGGTGGCCGACTTCGCCTTCGGCATCGACCGCTGCCGGGACCGGCTGCTGCGGGCCAGGGCAGCGGTCGCGGTGGGCAAGCTGTCCGGGCCGGTCGGCACCTACTCCAACATCGACCCGGCCATCGAGACCATCGTGCTGACCGAGCTTGGCCTGCGGCCGGCCGACGTCGCCACCCAGGTGGTGCTGCGGGACGGGATCGCCACCTGGGTCTGCGCGCTTGCCCTGATCGCCACCGTGTGCGAGGCGATCGCGCTGGAGATCAGGCACGGCCAGCGGACCGAGGTGGCCGAGCTGGCTGAGCCGTTCGGCTCGGGCCAGAAGGGCTCGTCGGCGATGCCGCACAAGAAGAATCCTGTTCGGTCGGAGCGCATCGCGGGGCTGGCCAGAATCGTGCGGGCCCAAGTCGTTCCCGTCATGGAAGGCATACCGCTCTGGCACGAGCGTGATATCTCGCACAGTTCCACCGAGCGGGTCGCGCTGCCCGATGCCGCGATCGCGACCGATTTCCTGCTCGACCAGACGACCAGCCTGATGACCGGCCTGGTGGTGGACGCGGCGCGGATGCGGGCCAACCTGGACTCGAGCCACGGGCTGATCTACACCTCTGCGGTGCTGCTCGAGCTGGTCAGCGGCGGTATGTCGCGGGAGGACGCGTACGCGCTGGTGCAGGCGGCGGCGATGGATACCTGGCAGTCCGGGCTGCCGTTCAGGGAGACGCTGCGCAAGCACGCGGCCGGCACCGACCTTGAACTCGACGAGGTGCGGCTTGACGAGGTGTGCAGCCCTGAGCACTACGTGCGCAGGCTCGGCCAGGTCTTCGACCGGCTGGAGAAGCTCGGATGAAGCCGGTGCTTGCCGGGTGAGGCACCTGTACAGCGGCAAGGTCAGGGAACTCTACGAGACCGACGACGGCACGCTGCTGCTGGTCGCATCCGACCGGATCTCCGCGTTCGACTAC
>JASHQL010000459.1 GCA_030039155.1 Streptosporangiaceae bacterium
ATGATCCGCAGGTTGGCCTGGTGCGGGACGAACGCCACCAGGTCGGCGGGATCCACGCCGGCCCGCTCGCAGGCCTGCCGTGCGACCGGGTGCAGCGCGGTGGTGGCCCAGCGGAAGACCGCCTGGCCCTCCTGGAAGATGAACGAGTCCCGGTCCTTGATGAAGATCTTGTCGGCCATGTCGCCGTCGCTGCCCCACACCACCGGGCCGATGCCTGGTGCGTCCTGCGGGTCGGCGACCGGGCCGACCACCGCGGCGCCGGCGCCGTCGGCGAAGATGATGCAGGTGGACCTGTCGGTCCAGTCGACCCACTGCGAGAGCTTCTCCGAGCCGATCACCAGCACGTGGCCGGCGCTGCCCGCGCGCACCGCGTCGGCAGCGCTGGCCAGCGCGTAGCAGAAGCCGGCGCAGGCGGCATTCAGGTCGTACGCGCCAGGCGCGCTGATGCCGAGCCGCTTGGCCACCGTCGCCGCGGTGTTCGGGATCTGCACCTCCGGCGTGCAGGTCGCGACGATGACCAGGTCGATGTCGGACGGCGAAAGCCCGCTCGCGGCCATCGCCTTGCCGCCAGCGGCGACCGCCATGTCGGCGACCGTCTCGTCCGGCCCGGCGATCCTGCGGCTGGCGATGCCGACCCGGCTGCGGATCCACTCGTCGTCGGTCTCGACGGTTTCGGCGAGCTCGGCATTGGTGACCACCCTGGCGGGCTGGTAACCGCCGAACGCGAGGATCCGCGCGCCCGCTGCGCCATGGCTGCTTCGCATCTCCGCTGTCGCCTTCCTGTCGTCCCGTGCTCTTACTCGTCGCCGCCGGCCGGCCGCCGGCCGTGCTCGGCCAGCGCGGACCTTGCCGCGTCCAGGTCATCGGGCGTCTTCACCGCAATCAGCTGCACACCTGGCATGGCCCGCCTGGCAAGGCCGGCCAGCGTACCGGCCGGGGGCAGCTCGACCAGCGCGGTCACCCCGAGCCCGGTCGCGGTCTGCATGCACTTGTCCCACCGGACCGGGGCGCTGACCTGCGTCACGATCCGCTCCAGCCAGCCGGTGCCCGAGCCGACCACTTCGCCGTCACGGTCCGACAGCAGCGCGCAGCCCGGGTCGGCCGGGCTGACATCCGCGGCCGCCGCCCGCAGCGCATCGACGGCAGGCGCCATGTGCCTGGTATGGAACGCCCCGGCCACCGACAGCGGCCGCAGCCTGGCCCCGGCGGGCGGGTCGGCGGCGAACGCCTCGAGCTGCGCGACCGTCCCGGCCGCCACGATCTGGCCCGCCGCGTTCACGTTGGCCGGCGTCAGGCCGTGCGCCGCGATCGCGGCCAGCACCACCGCCTCGTCGCCGCCAAGCACCGCGGTCATGCTGGTTGGCTCGGCGGCAGCGGCCTTGGCCATCGCCTGCGCCCTGACCCGGACCAGCCGCATCGCGTCCTCGGGGGTCAGCACCCCGGCGATCGCGCCCGCGGCAAGCTCGCCGACGCTGTGCCCGGCCGCCGCCAGCTCACCGGCCTGCACGGGCAGGCAGCCGAGCTGCCAGGCGGTCGCCATGGCGGCCGCCACCAGCAGCGGCTGGGCGATCGCGGTGTCCCTGATCTCGTCCGCGCCGGCGGTCGTGCCGCACCGGATCAGGTCGCAGCCTGCCAGCTCCGACCAGGCACCGAGCTGGCCGGCGAAACCGGGCAGTTCGAGCCACGGTGCCAGGAACCCGGCAGCCTGGGCACCCTGGCCTGGGGCTGCGAGAAGAAGCATTGTCCTAGCTTGCACTGTAGGACTCCGCCATACGTATGCCGAAGTTAACGAACTTTCTTCCGCCTCGCTTGTATGAAGACTACAAGCTATGCGCCCTTGTGCGCGAGGCGGCCGAAGACCACGGCCACCCAGAGGGAGAACCCGCCGCGGCCGTCAGCTGGCTGAACGCCGGTCAGCTCACTGATCCGCCGCAGCCGGTAACGGACGGTGTTCGGGTGCACGAACAGCGCACGCGCGGTGGCCTCGAGCGAGTTGCCGAGCTCCAGGTAGGTCATCACGGTGTCGAGCAGCGCGGTGCCGCCGCGCAGCAGCGGCTCGTACACCGTCTCGACCAGCTCGGCCCTGGCGGACTCGTCGCCGTCCAGCGCCCGTTCCGGCAGCAGGTCGCTGGCCAGCACCGGCCGCGGTGCCTCCGGCCAGCCGGGCGCGGCGCGCAGCCCGGCCAGCGCCGCGCCGGCCGACCGAGCCGCCGACTTCAGGTCGCTGACCGCGGGCCCGACCACCACCGGCCCTGGCCCGAACCGCCCGGCGAAGTGCGCGGCGACCTCCAGCGGGTCGGTGCCGCCGCCAACCACTAGGACCAGCCGGTGCCCGTGCACGCCGGCCAGCAGGTCAGGCAGCCTGGCCCGGCGGGCGACGCTCCGCAGCTCCTCGATCAGGCCCTCGGGCTCCCGCCCGTCCGCGCTGCCGGCCACCACGGTGACCGGGCTTGACGACCAGTTCAGCGCGGCCGCCCAGGACTGCAGCGCGTCGTCCACCTCGCCGCGGACCAGCGAGTCCACCACCAGCGCCTCGAGCCTGGCGTCCCAGGCGCCGCGCGCCTCCGCGGTCCTGGCGTACACCTGCGCCGCGCCGAAGGCGATCTCCCTGGTGTAGCGCAGCACCGCCTCCCGGAGCTCGGCCTCGCCGCCCGGCGCGGCGAGCTGGTCCACCCGCGCCTCGACCACGTCGACGATCACCCGGACCATCTCGACTGCCTGCTGCAGGCTGACCGCCCTGGCCAGCTCGCGCGGCGCGGTACCGAAGACCTCGCCGGCCACCGCGGGCCTGGACCGGCCCGGATGCTTGACCCAGTCCACGAAGGCCGCGACGCCGGCCTGGGCGAGCAGCCCGAGCCAGGACCTGTTCTCCGCCGACATCTCGCTGAACCACGGCAGCCGCTCGTCCATCGACGCCACCGCCGCGGTGCCGAGCGCGCTCATCGACTGCTCCAGCCTGGCCACCGTGGCGTCGCTGACCCGGCTGGCCGCGGTCAGCGCGTTGCGCCGGTCGTCCCGCCTGCGCCTGGCCGCCGCGGCCGACCCGCCGTTGCCCGCGTCCGCCGTCATGCCCACAGCCTGCCACGCCGTGCCGCCTGCCCTGGCCGCAGTCAGCTGGTCAGCAGCCGGTCGGCTGCGCTGGCCTGCTCCTGGCTGGCGGCCGGCTCGCCGCGCACCGCGCGGAGCAGGGCCGGGCGCAGCAGCGCGACCAGCCCGAGCACCGCCAGCAGCAGCAGCGCTGACCCGGCCGTCAGCCAGCCGATGCCGACCTGGTCGGCAACCGGGCCCTGGGCGAGCGCGCCGAGCGGGTAAGCGACACCGAGCGCGACCAGGAAGAAGCCGAGCACCCGGCCGCGGTAGGCCTGCGGCGCGTTGAGCTGGACGACCGTCGACAGGCCAGACAGCACCGACAGGTACACGGCGCCGACCGCGAACAACGTGGCAGCCCCGACCCACAAGTCCGGCGAGACGGCGTAGCCGAGCAGGGTGGCCGGCAGCACGGCCAGGCTGCCGGCCAGCAGCCGGCCACGGCCGACCCAGGATGCCAGTGGCGCGAGCACCAGCGCGCCGAGCACCGCGCCCGCGCCCTGCGCGGTGGTCAGCACGGCTGTCGCGCCGGCGATCGCGGTGCTGCTGCCGCCACCGAGGTGCTCCGCCATCGCGGGCACCAGCGCGATGAACGGCGCGGCGATGAAGGCCACCAGGCCGATCATGATGATCGCGGCCCGGCAGGACGGCTCGGCGCGGGCCGCCGCCAGCCCCGCACGCAGCGAGGTCAGCAGCGGGCCTGCGGCACCTGGCGGCGGCGCCAGCCGGACGAAGGCAAGCGCGATCACCACCGCGAAGAACGAGATGGCGTTCGCCACGAACGCGGCCGGATAGCCGAGCAGCGCCACGGTGATGCCCGCCAGTGCCGGGCCGACGATACGGCCCAGGTTGAACTGGGCCGAGTTCAGCGAGCTGGCCGCCAGGAATTCCGCCCGCGGCACCAGGTCGGGCAGGATCGCCTGCAGGAACGGGCCGATCAGCGCGGCGACCGAACCCTGCAGGGTGACCAGCGCGACCAGTGTCGCCGGGCCGTCGTGCCCGGCCCCGATGAGCACCGCGATCGCGGCCGCGACCAGCGCCGAGACCAGGTTGCCCAGGGACAGCACCAGCCGCCGCGGCAGCCGGTCGGCGAGCGCGCCGCCGACCGGGGAGAGCAGGCCGATCGGCAGGAAGCCGCCCGCGGCGACGAGCACGGCCCAGGTGGCGCTGCCGGTGCGGGAGATGACCAGCGCGCCGACCGCGACCGTCTGCATCCACGAGCCGACCGTGGAGACCAGCCCGGCGGTCCACAGCAGCGTGAACGCCCGGTGCCGCAGCGGGCGGAGGGCTGCCGCGGCGTCGAAGCTCACCTGGTGAGGGTATCCGGGTGGCCAGCCGCCGGCCGGTTAGCGCAGGTTGAAGTGGTCTGTGCCGATGACGGCGGTCACCCGGAGGTCGCCGCCGAGCGCGGCGACGTAGCTGGCGAGCTGGCCAGGCGCCAGGTCGGCCAGGCTCGTCTGCTCGATGGTCTGCAGCCTGGCCAGGCTCACCCGCATGTGCCGTGCCACGGCGTCTGGTTCGAGGCCGAGTTGCTCGCGGAGCTGCCTGAGGGTCAGCCGGCTGCCGAGGTCGGCTGCCTCGCGTTCGATCTCTCCGGCATCGCCGGGAAAGAACGCGGCGAGGAATTCCGCGGCGTCGCCGAACTCGGCATGCGGATCGCCGCCGCCGCCGGGTGCTCCGGCGCGCAGATCGTCGAGCAGGTCCGAGGCCAGCTCGATGGCCTGCTGGCGGTGGCTGGCGATGGCTGCCTCACCGTGCAACACCGCGAGCAGCAACGCAGTGCCCGGCGGTTCCTCGGCGAGCAGCAGCCGGATCTGGTCGTCGGCGTGGCCGCCCAGGTCGAGTTCGAGCAGCCCGTCAGCCGGGCCGGCCCGCCCGTCCGGCTGGCTGAGCAGCGCTCTTGCGGCTCGGCCGGCAGCATCGAGACTGGCCTTGGCCTCGGTCACGGCGGTTTCCGCCTTGGCCAGCTCGCCCGGCGTTGTCTCGGTGAGCGCCCGCCGGACCTTCAGCGCTCCCAGCGCGGCCGTATAGCCGGCCTTCGCGACCTCCCGGCGGACCCGGAAGTCGTCAAGCTCCAGCTGCAGGCGTGCACAGCGGTCGGCCGCCTCGGTCTCGCGACGGCGCGCCGCCTGCCTGTGCTCTTTCAGCCGGGCCAGCCGGTCGGTCACATCGCCGTAGTCGGTTGCGTCCGCGAGCGCGGCCATCGCCTCGTCGATGCTGCCGCGCGCGGTCGCGGCGAGCGCGGCCTCCTGGCGGAGCTGCTGCATCTTGTCGAGCAGCTGCTGATAGCAGGCGTCGAGGACGGCGCGGCCGTCGATCGGGTCACTGTCCGGCTCGGCCAGGCTGGTCACGCCGGGCGCAGTCGCCAGCTCCGCCACGGCAAGCACTTCCACCAGCGCGGCGCCGGCCGACCTGGCCCTGGCCGGCTCATCGGCGGCCAGCTCGTGCAGCCAGTCGCTGATGTCACCGCTCATGACGAGCCGGCTCGCCATCGGACCTTCGTTCCCTTTCTAAAAGGCGTCGCTCACGTCGAGATCAAGCCGGTACTTGGCGATCGCCTGGCTGACCGTCTCCGGCTTGACCTCGCCGAGCCCGGCCAGCCTGGTCAGCGCCGCCACCGTGATCGACTCGGCGTCCACGTGGAAGAACCGCCTGGCGGCCTGCCTGGTATCGGAGAAGCCGAAGCCGTCGGTGCCGAGCGAGATGAACGGCGCCTGCACCCAGCGGGCGATCTGGTCGGGCACCGACCTGAGCCAGTCGCTGACCGCGACCACCGGCCCCTGCTGCCCCTCGAGCTGCCTGGTCACGTACGGCACCTTGTGCTCGGTCTCCGGGCGCAGCATGTTCCACTCCTCGCAGGCCAGCGCCTCCCTGCGCAGCTCGGTCCAGGAGGTCGCCGACCACACCTGGGCGGCCACGCCCCAGTCCTCGGCGAGCAGCCGCTGCGCGTCCAGCGCCCAGCGCAGCGCGACGCCGGAGGCGAGCAGCTGGGCCTGCGGCGGCGGGCCGTCGCGCTGCTCTGCGCCGGCCACGTCTGGCGCCGCCGCGTACCGGTACAGGCCGCGCAGGATGCCGCGCTCAAGCGCCGCGCTGCCGCCCGGGTAGTCCGGTGGCTCGGCGGGCTGGACGTACGGCTCGTTGTAGACGGTCAGGTAGTAGAAGATGTTCTCGCCGTCCGGGTGCTCGGCCGCCGAGCCGTACATCCGGCGCAGCGCGTCCTTCACGATGTAGGCGAGCTCATAGGCCCAGGCCGCGTCGTAGGCGACGCAGGCCGGGCTGACCGAGGCGAGCAGCACCGAGTGCCCGTCGTTGTGCTGCAGGCCCTCGCCGGTCAGCGTGGTCCGGCCGGCCGTCGCGCCGAGCAGGAAGCCGCGGCCGAGCTGGTCGCCGAACGCCCAGATCTGGTCGCCGGTCCGCTGGAACCCGAACATCGAGTAGAAGATGTAGACGGGGATCATGTGCGTGCCGTGGGTGGCGTACGCGGTGCCGGCCGCGATGGTGGAACCCATCGCGCCGG
>JASHQL010000460.1 GCA_030039155.1 Streptosporangiaceae bacterium
ACCGGATACACCGACTGGCCGTCCTATGATCCGGGCGACAGCGTGCCCCTGCATCTCAGCGGCGACGGCGAGATCAGCATCGAGCTGGTCAGGCTGCGGCACGGTGACACCAACCCGGACGGCCCAGGACTGGTCTACCGGAAGGTTCCTGGCATCGCGCTCACCGCGACGGCGCGGCCGCGGCCACTGCCCCGCGGTTCCTATATGACGGCAGAGAACCTCGGGCTCGAGGACGGCGAAGCGGCGAGGTCCTTCACGGCCTGGGTCTACCTGACCAGGTACCCGGAACACCGGGCGACGATATTCTCGGCCAGCCACTCCGGCGGCGTCAGCCGGCTGGACGTTGACGCCACCGGCCGCCTGGCCTATAGCGACGGTTCCGCCGGCTGGCCGCCGCCGTCGGCGCCGCCGAATGAGAGCGGCACGGTGCGGCTCGCGGCCCGGGTGTGGTCGCTGGTCGCACTGGTCATCCGCCCTGGCCCCGGGATCGCCGAGATCGCGGTCTACCGCAGCGACGACGCCGGCTGGCGGAATCACGGTCAGCACGCCAGCGGCCGCCCGATCCTCACAGCAGGCGCTTCGATTACGTTCGCCGCGCACGTTGACGGCCCGGCGGTCAGCGACGCGTTCGACGGCAAGCTCGAAGCGCCAGCCTTCTGGCCCCGCCCGCTCACGGCCAGCGAGCTTGCCGCCCTGGCCGCCGGCCAGGCACCGGCCGGCAGCCTGCTGCGCTGGGACTTCTCGCAAAGCCAGCAGAGCCTGACGGCGGTTGAGGTATGCCGCGAGGCCCATGGCACGCTGGTCAACTTGCCAGCCAGGGCGGTCACGGGTCACTCCTGGAGCGGGCTGGAAGAGGACTGGCGGACGGCGCCGCGTGACTACGCTGCGATCCACTTCCATCACGACGACCTGGCAGATGCCCGCTGGCCCGTCACCGCCACGCTCGCGCTGCCCGGGGACCTGGACAACGGCGTCTACGCCGCCAAGCTGTCGGCCGCCGGCGGCGAGACGGATTTCCTGCCGTTCACCGTCCGGGCTCGCGCTGGCTCGGCCGCAAGCCGGCCACTGGCGGTGCTGCTTCCCACGTTCACCTACCTGGCCTACGCCAATGAGGCGATCTTCGCGCCGCATGTGCCGCTGACCAGGTCAGACGCGGACGACTGGGCTGCCGAGCAAGGCCTGCTGAGCCAGTACAACTGGCACGCGGACGGCAGCGGGGTCATCTATGCGTCATGGCTCCGCCCGCTGCTCAACCTGCGTCCCGACTATCGCTACTGGCTGACCGGGCACCCGCACGGCCTGAGCGCGGATCTTTACCTGCTCGACTGGCTCGAGCACGAAGACATCGCATTCGAAGTCCTGACCGATCACGACCTCCACCGAGACGGCCGGGAGTTGCTTGGCCGGTACCGGGCGGTCGTCACCGGATCCCACCCTGAGTACTGGACCCGGCGCAACGCCGAAGCCCTGACGTCCTACCTTGACCAGGGCGGCCGCCTGGTCTATGCCGGCGGAAACGGCTTCGGCGGCTACGTCGGAATCCATCCGGAGCTGGCACAGGCCACCGAGATGCGCCGGCTCACCAGCGGTTTCGGCCTGTGGGACAGCGAGCCCGGCGAGGCCCGCCTCGCCAGCACCGGCGAGATGGGCGGCCACGGCAGGCACCATCAGCCGCGAGGCCGGCAAATCACCGGCGTGGACATCACCGGGATGGGGTTCTCGCGTGCCGTTGCCTTCCGGCGAACTGACGCGAGCTATGACCCCAGGGCAGCGTTCGCGTTCGACGGCGTCGAAGAGAAGGTCATCGGCGGCCACGGTCTCCATATGGGCGGCGCGGCAGGCTACGAGGTCGACGGTGCCGACTACGCTTCCGGTACCCCGGCGCACGCGCTCGTGGTTGCGACTGCCGACGACTTCGGCGCATATGTCCAGACGGATTCGCGGATAGCGCCACGTGCCGACATGGTATTTTTCGAAACGCCGGCCGGCGGCGCAGTCTTCTCGTTCTCGTCGATCACCTGGACTGGATCACTGTCTGGGAACTCCTACAACAATTGCGTGTCCACAATCACCCGGAACGTGCTGCGGCGATTTCTTGATCCAGCGCCGTTCAGCTGGCCCTTCCGGGAAGGGCACAGTGCTGGTTCAGAATCTCGCCCGGTCCCGCAGGAATCCCGGCCCGGCAGATGACCTCCCTGGCAGGACAATAAGGAGAGTAAATGCAGCCTCCAGTGCGCCGGTCCGCCGAGGCCAGCCGCCGCAGCCTGGTCAGGGCCGCCAGCAAGGTCATCAGCCGCAAGGGCCTCCCCGCCCTGCGAATACGCGAGATCGCAAGCCGGGCGGGAATGTCACCGGCGGCCGTCCTGTACCACTATCCGCAGAACGTGGACCTGCTGCTCGATGTCCACAAGACTGCCGTGAACGAATACGTTGAGTTCCGGCACAAGTCTCAGGAATCCGAAACTGACCCTCGACGTCGGCTTGTCAACGTCGTCAGAGCCGGTATCCCGCCATTCGCTGATGACGATGTCATACGGCTCCTCTTCGAGATGCACGGCCTTGCCAGGCGCAGTGAAGCCCACGCAAGCCTGATGACCAACCTTTGGGAGCAGGAACTCGGGCTTTACGTGGAGATCCTGGAAGCCGGCATCCGGAGCGGGCAGTTCCAGCTCGGACGCCCGGTTGCCGACACTGCGACCATTCTCCTGGGTCTGGAAGACGGCCTGGCGCTGCACCTGGCGAGTGAGAACGCTGCGCTCAATGCCGACCGCGTCCTGCAGGTGTTCGTGGCCGCGGCGGCCAGTGAGCTAAGCTGCCCCAGCCTGATTGACATGGTGACGCCCGACGGCAGCTAGCGCTCAGCCTTCGGGCGGCGCGCAGAGTGGTGCCGTCGGGCACGGGTGGCGGGCTGCTGATGAGCGTGTAGATCTCCCGGCTGGCCTCCTCCGGCAGCCTCTCACTTCTGCTACGAGCGACCCGCGCCGGATCGACCTGCTGGCGGCAGAATCCTTCCCCATCTCCGCTGTCAGGTGGCCGATGTCGTCCCCGCAACGGCGTCGCGCGTCTGAAGAGAGAAAGGTGGTCGAGCGGGACGTAGGAGGGCAAACGCATGCGGAGGCTTGTCGTCGCGGTGGTGCCTGCACTGATGGGACTGATGGCGCTGGCCGGGTGCGGCGGTAGCGATGCCAGCTTCCCCGCAGCTACCAAGGCGCTCCGGTCGGAGCCTCCCGGCCAGGTGGGGGACTTTCAGGTGACGCTGCGGCCCGGCGTTTACAAGCTGGCCTTCCGCCCGTACTCCCACGAGCTGGCATCCGGGGCTTCCTCTGGGCCGGAAGCGACGTGCATTCAGAACCCGACCGGTAACTACAGTCCCAGCGGCTCGGATGACTACACGATCACCGTGGCGAAGGCTGCTGTCGGCGCCACCTTCTACATCACCTACCACGGTGACGCCTGGGTGAGCGCCGTGACCAAAGTAGCCCAGGCCCCGGCGACGGTCAGCTGTCGGCCAGCACACGCGGCCTCGCCCAGCGCTTCGCCATCGACCGCGACCTCGCGGCAATCGGCGGCACCGGCCAGCTTCGTGTGCGCGCCGCTCAGCCGGCTGAACGCGGTGACCGGCCTGCACTTCAATCTCGCCCACCCCGACAAGGACGCATGCCTCTATGACGTCGTGGTCAACGGCGGGCCGACGCTCGGACTTGCCGCCGAACCGCTGGCTCCAAGTCCGGGGCTGTCCACCGTGGCCGAGTGGCGAGCCAGCTTGCAGGGCACTGGCCTGTATCACATCCGAGCTGCCGCAGCGTTTTTCGGCAGCGGCGCATTCTGGGCGACTACCAGCACTACCTGCGCTGTTTACGGCCCGGCAGGACAGTCGGCCTACGATATCCAGCTCTCTATCGATCAATCCGGCGGGCTTGACGGACATGACGAGTACGCAGTGGTGACGGCAGCCGCGCACTTGCTGCTCCGGCGTTAACGGCCGATCGTTGCCAGCGCGGTTCGGCACCTCGGCAGACATCGACGGATCCAGGGCCGTGTTGGGCGCTCGGTAGCCATCTCCGCGTCGATGGCGATGGCGGGCGCTCCCGGCGACAACACGGCCAACGGGTCAGCCGAGGTGTTCCAGGTCGGGTAGCGGATGAGCATGAAGGTGTGCGCCTGCGGCTAGTGCTCCGCAGGCGCGATGCCCTCCCGGATAGCCCATGCCACAGCCTCGCTGCGGCCTCGGACACCGAGCCGCTGATAAATCGCGACCGTATGGTGCATGACGGTCTTCGGCGTCAGCCGGAGCTGGCTAGCGATTTCCTTATTGGTGAGGCCCTGCACCAGCAGCACGACAACCTGAACCTGCCGGTCGGTGAGCATCGGATGGCCAACTGCCGCGTCCTCCGGCTCGCTCACCCGATGCTGTGCCAGCGTGCGCAGGTAGTCGGTCATCTCCGCGACGCATGCCTCCCACGACCAGCCGGTGCCTGCCGCGACGGCTGCCTTGAAGGCGTCAGCGCCGAGTGCGACCCGCACCTGTTCGACGGCGGCCATATTCGCAGTGACGAAACTGGGTGACATCGCGGCGTGCAGAAGCGGGCGGGTCTCCTGGAGGCGGCCGTGCAGCCGTGCCGCCCGCTCGTGGTTGCCATCTCGGGCGGCTATCTCGATAGCGGCAAAGAGCGCAAAGCCGGCCGGGTACGACGTCGGATCGGAACCGGAGATGTCCAGAGCGGCAGCACACCATCGCGCGGCCGCCTGGATATCACCGGCTGCCAGCGACTGTACGGCGAGGACCGGCAGCAGCACCGCCTCGCTCAGTTTCTGATGTGTCGCGCGAGCCATGCCGAGCAGTTCCGCCGGCGGCGGTAGGGCGGCGGTCGCGGCGGGAGAGTTCGGCGCGAGGGTCTGCAGCACGAAGGCAGCGTTCAGGATTGCCCTGGTGTCAGCCGCGCGCCGGCCATCCTGCAGCGCGGCCAGGCTGAGGGTCACCGCCCTGTCGTGGTCTCCGGCAGCCAGCGCCCACCGCGCGCTGTGCAGCTCGAACCGGCTGATCCAGCAGAGCTCTTGGCGCCGCCTGGCGATATCCAGCCCTTCTGCGGTCGCCTGGACGCCACCTTCAACGTCTCCGGTCATGACCGTGGTCAGCACGCGGCAGTGCGCGGCGAGCAGGACCAGCCGTTCGTCCGTCAGCTTGCGGGCGAGTTCCTCGCCGCGCTTGAGGTTGTCTACATACCGGTCGGCGGTCTCCGTGCTGAGCACGCGTATGCCGATGAGGCCTGACCACAGCAGCGCCTCGGCGACCGCGGCGGACTGAAGGTCTGCCGCCACGGCGAGCTCGATCGCCTGGTCGAGCAGACGGCTGTGCGCAACGTGCGCGGCGCGGGCATCCCAGTACGGAGCCAGCGCGACAGCGAGGTCGAGCGCCGGCCCGGCGCGCCGTGAGTCGAGGCACTGCTGCAGCGCATTGCGCAGGCAGTCATGCGCGCCCTCAAGCCACATCCACCAGCTATCCGGCGCCTGCGCGCTGAGGCCCAGGGCAGCGTTCCTGGCCTGGCTCGCGAGCCAGTCAATCCATCTGGTCTCGACTTCCGTGGCCTCGCCAGCTGCCACCAGGTGCTCGGCCGTGAAGTCACGAATCGACGGCGCTAGCGCAAAGCGAGCCTCGCCGCTCGCCGACGCCGCCGTGACGAGGTGGAAGTCGACCAGCGCGCTCAGGGCGTCGAGTACATCGGCTAGCTCACCGTCGCTGAGGGCCACGGCATCATCGATCCCGAAGGTCCCGCCTGCGACCGAGAGACGCCGGACGAGCTGACGTTGCAAGCCGCTCAGCAGGTCATATGTCCAGCCGATAGCGGATCGCATGTCCTGATGGCGCGGCGGGGCATCAGGCCGTGAGGAGCGGAGCAGGTCGAGCCGGTGCTGCGCCAGCCGGTTCACTAGATCAGCGGCCGGCAAGATCCTCGCGCGTGCTGCCGCGAGTTCGATGGCCAGCGGCAGACCCTCGAGTTCGCGGCAGAGCGCCACGACCGCAGCTGAGTTGGCGCTATCGAGCCGGAACTGATGGTTCGCGGCCCTGGCCTGGTCGCAGTACAGGGCCACCGCGGCCTGCGCCGCGACCTCGCCCTGCTCGGCGCTCAGCAGCTCCGGCAGCGCAAACGGCGTCAATCGCACCACTCGCTCAGCCGCCAACCTGAGCGGTGCCTGGCTGGTCACCAGAAGCTGCAGGCCATCGCATGCGTCCAGCAGGTCAGACACCTGGCCAGCAGCGGCGAGCACGTGCTCGAAATTGTCCAGCAGCAGGACGCGCGCTGCGGGGCGGAGCCAGCGGATGACGGCGTCGGCCAGCGAAAGACCCGGCCCTGCGCTGATCTCCAGCTGGTCCGCGATCGCCGCGAGCACGAAGTCCGGATCACTGACCGACGCCAGGGAGACCAGGCACGAGGTGCCCGGATGACGCTCATCGAGCGAATGGGCAGCTTTAAGAGCCAAGCGGGTCTTCCCGACGCCGCTCCGCCCAGTGATCGTGACCAGGCGCACCGCCCGGTCCGCCAGCAGCCCCGTCACCTCGGCCAGCTCGCTCGCGCGCCCGGTCAGCGGCGAGGACTGGACGAAATGTGGCAGCCGGGGATGAGCTGACCCGGAGCTGTGTCCTGCTAGCTCATCGCCATAGTCGTCAGCATGCGCTGACATCTGCCTCAACCAAGGCTTCCCCAAGCTCCAAGCAAATCTGTCCCAGCCAGGCATTATCCGCTGCAGCGACTATGACACAACATGCAGGTGTTTGACGGTGTCACGGTCGGTCGTCGCCCTTGAGCGCATTGGCACAGCAATCTGGGTTCGCGGCCGTCAACTGCCGTGTACTTCCGGCACGGCCATCGGATCGAGGTTCTCTCCGGCTACGGCAAAGTAGCCGACGGCTTCGCGGTTACCGGGACTGGTGCACGACACCCCGGTCAGGGCCGCCACGGTAACGGCGGCGCTCCCATGCCCGGGGTCACTTCCCCTGATCGTGCTGGCCTTGGTACTCGGCGTCAGTGACGTGCGGTCCCCAGCGGGGCGGGCCTTCGGTGATGGACAGGTGGGTCATGAAGTGGTCGGGCCGGGCGCCGTGCCAGTGTTCCTCGCCGTCAGGTGCGAAGACGACGTCGCCTGGGTTGAGTTCCACGATCTGCTGCCCGCGGGCCTGGACCAGGCCGCGCCCTTCGGTGACGTAGAGGGTCTGCCCGCCCTGGTGAGAGTGCCAGGCGCTGCGGGCGCCAGGCGTGAAATGGACAGCGGCGACGTTCAGCTGGGACGGCGGCAGGCCACGAGTGATCGGGTCCACGTACACCTCGCCGGTGAACGTCTCTGCAGGCCCCCTGGCGGTGGCTGCCTCGCGGGATATCTCCATGGATTCTCTCCTTTCAATGTGGCGTGACAATGCCGGGCGCCGGTGCCTGGTCAGCCGGCCGGGTCGTCCGGCCCGGCTTTGACGAGGCGAACTGTCACATGACCGGCAGCCGGCCCGGTGACGGAGCCGACGATCCGGGGTCCGTACCTGTCGTACTTGGCGTGGTAGGCCGCATCGATAGCGTCATTGATGGTGGCGTCAGGGGCTTCGAAGGTGACATCGTGCTCGAGGCCGCCCGCGCGGATCCGGCCGGCCTTCGCCTCCCGCGCGCGCCGGTACCACGGGTTGTCCCGCCCGCGGGCCGAGCGGACGTACAGATCGTCGCCATCCCGAACAACCCATATGGTCACGTAACGGCTAACGCCTCCCTGGCGGCGCTCGGTAGCGAGCTGCAGTTCCTCGGACTGGCCGATCCTGTCGAGTTCCTGTGCGGTCCACGCGGTCATTGGGGTTTGTCCTCCTACCGGGATCCGACGCGGATGAGGGACTTGATTGCCCGGCGCTCGTCCATCGCGGCGTAGGCGTCAGCGACGTGCTCCAGGTCGGTCTCGTAGTCGAGGACGACCCCGGGACTGATCGTGCCTGAGAGCACGTCGTCGAGTAGGCAAGGGATGTAGCTGCGGGCTGGTGCCGGACCGCCGCGCCAGCCGACGTTGCGGAAGAACGCCTCGGCGACCGGCACCTGGCCGTGCGGGACGCCGACCATGCCGACCGTCGAGCCGGGCCGGGCGATGGCGAACGCAGTCGTGATGGCCTGGGCTGTGCCGGCGCATTCGAGGGCGGCATCGGCGCCGATCCCGCCGGTCAGGTCCATGACGGCGCTGGTTGCCTCGTCGCCCCGCGCCTCGACGATGTCGGTGGCGCCGAATTCCATCGCGACCTTCTGGCGGTCGGGGTGGCGGCTCAGCGCGATGATGCGGCTGGCCCCGAGCCGGTGTGCGGCCAGGACGGCGCACAGGCCGACGGCTCCGTCGCCGACAACGGCGACGACATCGCCGCTCTTCACCCCGGCACTGGCGGCCGCGTGGTGGCCGGTCGCCATGACGTCGGACAGCGTGAGCAGCGACCTGAGCACCTGATCGGAGTGCCCGGTCCCCGGCACCCGGACCAGGGTGCCCTGCGCCTGCGGCACTCTGACGATCTCGCCCTGTCCGCCGTCTATGGTGCCGTTGCCGAAGCTGCCGCCGACGGGACACGAGATCGTCGACCCGTTCCGGCAGTGCGGACAGGTCATGTCGCTGTAGATGAACGGGGCGATCACCAGGTCGCCGGCCGTCACCGATGTGACGTCGGCGCCGGTCTCCGTCACGACGCCGATGAATTCATGGCCGATGGACCCGGTCGCGTGCGGGCTCTCGCCCCGGTAGTACCACAGGTCCGATCCGCAGACACAGGCCAGCACGACCCGGACGACTGCGTCGGTAGGTTCCTGGATCACCGGGTCTGGACGCTCACCCAGCTCGATGGCCCTGGGTCCAGTGAAGATTGCGGCTCGCATGATCTATCTCGCCTCCGTGGCTGATAATGCAGGTGCTCTGGCTTGCGTTCATGAAGGTGCTGCCGCCCGCCATGCCAGTGATCAGGCCGAGCACAACCAGCAGGCAGGCTGTGAGCAGGCGGCTGCCGGCGGTCAGCGCTGCCTGGACGTGCGCGGTCAGTACAGCGGCGTGGGGCCGCGACAGTGACGCTGGCGCGACGATCGCGGCGCCGGCTCGCTGCACATCGCGGGCTGTGATCAGCCACCAGCCGGCTGGGTGCATCGCGGCCTGGATCTTCGGTATCGCGGTGAAGATGATCGAGTTGTCAAGAAGGATCATGAAGTAACTGATCAGGATGACCGCGAGGACCGCAGTTGTGCGCCGAGATCCGCGCGTCGGCGCTGGTGCCGTATCGCTCGGTGCAAGTACCGGTGTGCTGGTCACGTGGTCTAGCTAACGGCCTGACCAGCGGTTCGGGGAGTGACGGGCGTTCCAGGTAATGCCAGTACCTCCCAGCGGAGCGATCC
>JASHQL010000461.1 GCA_030039155.1 Streptosporangiaceae bacterium
CACCGCGCCGCGGCCGCTGGCGCTGCCCGGCCTGCCCGCGCCGCCGGCCCAGCCCGCGCTTGCCGACATCAGGCTGATCGCCGCGGTGACCGAGATCCTGGACGGAGTGGCCGGCCGGCTGCACGACGGCGCCGCGGCCACCGAGGTCGCGCCGGTGATCAGGGAGGCGGTCAGGACCTGGGCGGCTCGGCAGGTCAGGGCCGGCGCCATGGTGCCGTCACCGGCCGACCAGGAGGCGCTCGCGCAGGCGGTGTACGACCAGCGCTACGGTCTTGGCCCGCTGGCCGGCTACCTGCGTGACCCGCAGGTCGAGAACGTGGACGTCAACGGCTGCGACCAGGTCTGGATCACCTATGCGACCGGCGAGCGGGTGATCGGACCGCCGATCGCCGACAGCGACGAGGCGCTGGCCGGCCTGATCCGCACCTGGGCGGCGCGTGGCGGGCAGACCGCGCGGGACTTCTCCGCCGCCTCGCCGCTGGTGAACGTCGCGCTGGCCGGCGGCGCCCGGCTGACCGCCAGCATGTCGGTGACGCCGCGGCCGTGCCTTTCGGTACGCAGGCACGGCCACCTGGACGCCACCATGGCCAGGCTCATGCAGCTCGGCACGGTGGACGCCACGCTCGCGGCGTTCCTGGCGGCGGCGGTGCGCGGCCGCTGCAACATCGTCATCACCGGCGGAGTGAACGCCGGGAAGACGACCCTGCTGCGCGCGCTGGCCAGCGAGATCCCGCCGGGCGAGCGGCTGGCGACGCTTGAGTCCGAGTACGAGCTGTTCCTCGGCGACGTCGAACGGCATCCTGACGTGATCGCGTTCGAGGCCAGGGACCCGAACTCGGAAGGCGCAGGCGGGATCAGCCTGCATGATCTTGTCGCGCACGCGCTCCGGCACAACCCGCAGCGGATCATCGTCGGCGAGGTACGCAAGAGCGAGATCCTGCCGATGCTGGAGGCGATGAACTCCGGCCAGGAAGGGTCGATGTGCACGCTGCACGCCAACTCCCCGGCCGAGGCGTTCGACCGGATCCTCATCCTCTCCCTGCGCGGCGGCCTCACGCTGGCCGAGCGCGCCATCCACATCCTGGTCGGGATGGCCGTCGACCTGATCGTGCACATCAGGAAGCGGCACGACGGCCGCCGCACCGTCAGGTACGTCTCGGAGGTGCTCGAGGTGATGCCGCCTGCCGATACCGAGCGGCCCGCGGTGAACAGGCTCTTCCTCCCTGACGGGCCAGGCGGCCGTGCGGTCACCGCGCACTCCCCGTCGCCGCGGCTGCTCGACCGGCTGGTGCTCGCAGGCTTCGACCCGGCGCTGCTCGACCGGCACCGGGCACTGGCAAGGCTGGAGGGATTGCGATGATCGTGCTCGCCGCGCTGGCCGGCGCCGCCGTCGCCATCGGCCTGGTGCTCTGCGCCCGGGAGGTCCGCGGCCTGCCCGGTTCGCGGCCCGGTCCGGCCCGCGGCACGGTGGCCGGCCGGATGCTGGCAGGCGGCGGGCCGCGTACCGCGGTCGCGCTCGCCGTCGGGGCGCTCGTCTTCGCGGTCAGCAGGTGGCCGGTGGCTGGCCTGATCGCGGTGGCGGCGGTGCTGCTGGTGCCGAGGACCGGCACCGCCGCGGCGCAGCGAAGGCGGACCGCGATGCTGGAGGCGCTCGAGCAGTGGACCAGGCGGCTGGCAGACATGATCACGGCCAGCCGGGGCATCGAGGACGCGCTCGAAGCCAGCGCCAGGTCCGCTCCGGAGGCGATCGCCGGCCCGGTCAGCGCGCTGGCCGGGCGGCTGGCCGCCAGAACCGGCGCCGAGGCCGCGCTGCGCGCGTTCGCCGCGGAGATCGATGACCCGGCGGGCGACCGGATCGCCGCCGCGCTCATCATCGCCACCGGCCGGCGCGGCGGCGGCGCCAGGGACGTGCTGAGCGCGCTGGCCAGCCTGCTCAGCCGCGACGTCGCGGCCAGGCGCGAGATCGACGCCGAGCGCGCGCAGCACCGCACCACCGTGCGCTGGATCACCGCGTTCGTGGCCGGGTTCAGCGTGTTCGCGATCCTGAACCGGTCGTACTCGGCGCCGTACTCCACCGTGACCGGCCAGTTCGTGCTCGCCATCGTCGCGGTGGTCTACGGGCTCGCGCTGTGGTGGCTGCACCGGCTCGCCACGATGCCGGCGCCAGGCCGGTTCCTGGACACCGCCAGGCCTGACGACCAGCGGGGGTGGCTGCGGTGAGCATCTGGGTGGTGCTCGGCGGCATGCTGTGCGGAGCGGGCATCGCGGTCGCGATCAGCGAGCTCATCCCCGCCGGATCGCAGCTGACGGCCGCGCTGGCCAGGCTCGACCCGGCGGGCCAGCAGCGGGCGGCCGGATGGGGATGGTCGCTGCATCACGGCACCGACAAGGCCGGCCTGGTCCCCGGCTTCGGCCGGCGGCTGGCCGAGCTGTGTCCCTGGCTGCCGGTGCCATCGGCGGACCTGGCACTGCTCGACATGGACCGCGGCGGCTGGCTGGCGGCAAAGGTCGGCTGCGGGCTGCTCGGCCTGGCAGCGCCGAGCGCGCTGGCCGCCCTCGCCGCGCTGACCGGGTCGGCACCGCCGGCCGCGTTCCCGATCGCGGCCGGCCTTGCCCTCGGCGCTGCCGGGTTCCTGCTGCCTGACCTGGTCGTCAGGACCAGGGCCGCACGCAGGCGGGCCGACTTCCGGCACGCCATCACCAGTTACCTGGACCTGGTCGGGCTTGAGCGCGGGGCCGGCGCCGGACCGACCGAGTCGCTCGAGGCCGCCGCGGAGATCGGCGGCGGCTGGGCGTTCGAGCGGATCAGGATGACGCTCGACGGCGCCCGCCGGGTCGGCGCGCCGCCGTGGACCGCGCTGGCCAGGCTGGCCGCGCAGACCGGGATCAGGGAGCTTGCCGACCTCGCCGACATCGCCGAGGTAGCCGGCCAGGAAGGCGCCAGGATCCTGGACACGCTCGCGGCCCGCGCCGCCTCGATGCGGGCCGAGGCACTCGCGGCCGACCGGGCCAGGGCAGGCTCGCGCAGCACCACGATGGTGGTGCCGATCGCGCTGCTCGGGGCCGGCTTCCTGGTGCTGCTGATCTTCCCCGTGCTGTACCGGACGTTCGGCGCGATCTAGCCGCGCCGCCAGCTCACGAAGGGAGCACCCGATGCGCTTGTGGATCGGCGTCACCTCGCTGCTCGACCGGGCCAGGGCAGCGCTCACCGGGAACCGCGACGACGGTGCGCTCACCCTCGAGTGGATCGTGATCGCGGGCATCCTGGTCGCCGCGGCGGTTGCCGCGGGCATCGTGTTCCGCGATGCGATCAGCTCCGAGCTGTCGAATCTGCCGTAGCGATGCACGTGCTCGGGCGGGGACGACTGCGCGGCGACCGCGGCGCGCTCACGCTCAGTTACGTGATCATCCTGCCCTCGTTCCTGCTGGTGATCATGATCATGGCGCAAGGCGCGGTCTGGTTCCTGGCCAGGTCCACGGCGCTGGCCGCGGCGCGGCAGGGCGCCGATGCCGCCAGGGTCGCGCAGGCGCC
>JASHQL010000462.1 GCA_030039155.1 Streptosporangiaceae bacterium
GCGTCGGCGAGCGCGTCGGCGCCGCGTGCGATGGTGCCGGCGATCGGGCAGGTCTCCACCCGGTCACCGGTCACCCGCACGTACATCTCCGGCGACGCGCCGACCAGGTACTCGCCGCCGCCGAGGTGCAGGAAGAACTCGTACGGCGCCGGGTTGCGCGCGCGCAGCCGCTCGTAGAACGCGGCCGGCGACGCGCACGCGCCGCGGAACACGTGGCTTGGCACCACCTCGAACGGGTCACCGCGGGCGAACCGCTGCTTCGCCGCCCTGACCACGGCCGCATAGCTGCCGGGCACCGGATCGTCCCCGATTTTGCCGGGAACGACAGGCAGGCCGGCCGGTGCCGCCCGCCGCTCCCGGTCGTTCCTTTCGATGGCGTCGGTGCTGGCGTCACCGACGGTGAACTCGTAGCTGTAGCAGGTGGCGACCTCGCGCTTGCGGTCCAGCACGTACAGCCGGTCGGGCAGGTGCAGCACCAGGTCACGCTGGCCGCCGTCGCGCTGGTGCCGCAGCCGGACCGGCTCGAACTGGAACGCCAGGTCGTAGCCGAAGGCGCCGTACAGGCCAAGGTGCGGGTCAGGCCCGGCGAACGCGGCGATGATCTCGCGCAGCGCGGAGAACACCGTGGGCCTGCGGCTGCGCTGTTCCTCGGTGAAGCTGCCGCCAGTGTCCGCCACCTCGACGGTTACTCCCCGTCCGGGTCCGGCGGCAGGCGACCCTGCCCTGGCCAGGGCGGCCGCCAGCACCGGCAGCAGCACCTCGCCGCGCTGGTTCAGCGCGCGCGCGGTGATCAGGCGCCCGCTGGCGGTGATCTCGACGGGCGGGTCGGCGTAGGCCAGGTGCCACCGGCTGTACCGGCCCGGGTACTCCATGCCGGAGCTGAGCACGCCGCCGGGAACCGTCTCGATCCGCGTGGTCAGCTCGGCGAGCAGCGCGGGGTCAAACGAATCCGCGCTCCTGGTGACCTCGACTCCGCCCCCGGTCCGGTAGCTGATCTGTTCCACTGTCCCTGCCTCGGTATCCGCGGCCCCCCGACCCGGCCGGCGCGCAAAGGCGGCCGCCGGAGTACCTGGCGGCCGCCTTTGTGTCGGTTTTCTGCACGCGAGAACCTGGCGCCGCCTACTGGCGGCACCACCAGCATGCGCTGTGGCTCACGTGCACGCAGTGAGCCTAGCGGCGTCCCCCTGTGGCCGCCAGCGGCCTGGCCAGCCAGCGGGGTTCAGTTGGTCGAGGAGTCCACGGCGTCGCAGCACGGGATCGGCCCGGCCACCGTGTGCGTCACGGCGGGACGGGACGGCTGCGCGGTCGCCTCGTGCGAGACGTACACGCCGAGCGTGCTCAGGGCTGCGGCGGTCAGGACGGAGGCGATCGCGGTGCGGATGCTGATCATTGAGGTTCCCACCCATCTGGATTGGTTTGGATTGACTTGTGTTACCCATGCTCAGGCGAGTCATGACAACAGGTCAAACAGCTACTACATTGCACTACAAACGGCTGTTACGGGTGCAGACATCCGTCAAGGCCAGCCTTGACTGCCGGTCTATATGACCGCTAACGTCCTAGGAAGATCGGGTACGTAGCCAGCACCACATATCGGCCGAGGGATCACCGTGTCGGCAGAGACATGTCAGCGAGGTCACGCTGCGGCCTCTGGCCGCGACGGCCTGGCCGCCGGGCGCCGACGGTGAGACCTCGCTAGATGCCACCAGGACACGTCATCCTCGGCCGGCCAGACTGGACGAGGCCAAAACTCGCCCCGTCCGGTGACCGGTTTGCTGCGGTGCGCTGGCACGACGGCGCTGTCGGCGTGTGGATCGGGTCAGGCAGGGCACCGATGCAGCTCGCGACCGATCTGCGCTCCTGGCGGCTCCGGGATTTTCATTGGGCCAGTAACGGACGTGGCCTGATCCTTGAACTGGACCGGGCCGGGAACGGCCAGCGCTGGCTGGCCTGGCTTGACCTGCACTCAGGGGCGATGACCCGGCTGACGCCGGAGCTTGCCTCGGACGCGCAGTACGTCGGCCAGGTCGGCGGCAGCAAGCCGAGCGTGCTCGTCGCCGTCAGGCAGCCGTTCGCCAGCGGCTTCGAGTTGCAGTCGGTCACCCCGACCGGAGTCGTGCTCGGGCAGTGGCAGGGCCCGAGTCCGACCGTGAGCCGCTGGCTCGCCACCGGCGGACAGGCTTTGGCGGTGTGCCAGCACGGGGACACAACGGCATGGTGGCACACAAACCTGGCGATGCCGTCATGGACCTGCATCATGCAGGTTCCGGCGGCTGATAGCCAGACCTCGCAGCCGGTCGCGCTCGGCACCGACAGCCGGACGCTGTTCGCGATCAGCTCGGTCGACCGCGACACGGCAGCGCTGATCCAGCTGTCCGCACCGTCGTGGACGCCGGCCGTGGTGCACGGCTGCGCCAGGTTCGACGTCACCTCGGTGCTGCTCGCGCCCGACGGCAGCGGTCCCGACCTGGTGTGCAGCACCGAGCCAGGCAACCAGCAGACGGCGCTGACCCGCGAGGCAGCAGCCGACCTGGCCAGGCTCGGCGAGCTGGCGCGAGGCGCGCAGGCAAGGCTACTCGGCCGCAACGACAGCCACTGCCTGGCGGAGATCTGCTATCCCGCAGGCGGCCCCGCCTACGTCACGTTCAGCCGCAGCACCAGGGCCGTCAGCAAGCCGCTGGTCAGGTACCCGGGCCTGGAACGGGTGCGGATCCAGCGCCGGGATCCGTTCAGCTTCGAAGCCAGGGACGGCCGCACGATCACCGGCTTCCTGACCCTGCCGGGCGGGCCGCCGCCGTGGCCGGCCGTGCTGGTCGTGCACGGCGGCCCGTGGTCGAGGGACACCGCGAGCCTGGACCCGTGGGCGCAGGCGCTGGCCGCCGCCGGTTTCTGCTGCGTTCAGGTGAACTACCGCGGCTCGCAGGGATTCGGCAAGTCACTGCGCCAGGCCGGCTTCAAGCAGTGGTCGCTGGCCATGCAGGACGACCTGGTCGACGCGCTGCGCTGCGAGGCGGTGACCGAGGTGGTCGACCCCGAGCGGCTGGCGGCGATGGGCCACGGCTACGGCGGCTACGCGGCGCTCATGCTGGCGAGCCAGGCGGAGGTCGACCTTAGCTGCGTGATCTCCGCGTCGGCCCCCACCGACCTGCTGCGCTACGTCGGCAGCCTGCTGTCGCTCGGCAGCAAGGCCGGCACCGAGTACGCGGCGAGCATCGGTGACCCGTTCGACGACCGCGAGCACCTGATCAGGGCGTCGCCGCTGAACCGGGTCGCGGAACTGACCGTCCCGCTGCTGCTGTTCCACGGGCGCAGGGACGCGCACGTGCTGCTCAGTCACGCCACGGTGTTCGCCGATGCGCTCAGGCTGAACGGCAACGAGTTCGACCTGGTGATCTACGAGGACGAAGGGCACCGGTACGCACGGCCGCAGAACATCGCCGACCTGCAGGCCAGGTCGATGAAGTTCCTGGTAGCCAGGCTGTGCGCGCCGGTTCGCTCGGCGGCGGGCTAGGCCCCGCTTGGTCAGCCGCCGATCCCGCCCGGCTAGTCAGTCGCCCGCAGCAGCACCGGGCGCGGCAGCATGGTGGCCGACCTCGCGCCCGCGCAGTCGGCAGCCTGCCGCAGCGCGCTGATCGCGTCCTCGGACCTGCCGCACTGGATCATGCATTCGGCCAGGTCGCGCCACGCCTTCGCGGCTTCCATCCGGGCCTCGAGCACGTTCAGCCCGGCGGCGGCCGCGGCGACCTCGCGGATGCCCGCATCCTCCTCGCCGCGCATGATCCGGGCAAGACCCGCGACCACGTGCGCGTTCTCCGTCTCGGCGCCGCCCGCCTCGAGGAGCCGGCCGACCGACCGGTCCGCGACCCGCACCGCCTCGTTGAAGTTCCCGCGCAGCAGCGCGCACCGCGCCAGCTCGGTCTCGCATGCGGCGAGCTTCGGGCCGAACGCCATGTCGGCAAGCACCGCGTGCGCGTTGCCGAGCAGGCTCTCGGCTTCCTCGATGCGCGGCGGGTCGCAGCGCAGCAGCAGCCAGGCGTAGGTCACCCGCAGCGACGCCAGGCTCTCCGCGAGCGGCGCCGCCGACTCTGACAGCAGCGCGAGCGCCCGCGCCGCCAGGTCGATGGCCTGGGTGAGCTGGCCGCGCGCCTCGGCGACCAGCGATGCGTTCCAGTACGCGTTGCCCTGCGCGCTCCGCGAACCGAGCCGCTCCGCCCGCTCGATCACGCCGGCCGCGAGCTGCTGCGCGGAGAACAGGTCGCCCCTGCCCCAGTAGCTGGCGATCAGCGTGGTAGCGAGCTTGATCTCGTCCTCTGAACCTTGCAGGCCGAGCTCGCGCACCTCGGCCCGCGCGCTCTCGCCCACCTCGATGCCGCGGTTGTAGTCGCCGGCCCGCTCGTACAGGCGGCACTTGCCGACCAGCAACGTCAGCAGGCCCGGCGCGCCTGGCTCACCAGCCCTTGAGGCCTCAAGCAGCGTGTCCAGGTGCTCGACGGCACCCTTGAGGTTGCCGATGGACTCCTCGGCGCGGGCCAGTCCCCAGATCGCGGTCAGCCTGGTCTCGCGGCTGCCGGTCCTGGCCAGCTCGGTGTACAGGTCGCGCGCGTCGGCGGTATCGCCGTTCTTCAGCGCCATCTCCGCGAACTGCAGCCGGAGCCGCTGCTCGTTGACTTCCTCAGGCGCGACGCCTGACTCCAGGTAGAGCGGCGAGCAGCCGAGCTTCCGCGCCAGCCCTTCGAGCACCTCGGGCTCGGGCGACCGCTTGCCAGCCTCGATCAGCGAGACGTAGCTCGGCGACACAAGCTCGCCCGCCAGATCTGCCTGGCTGAGTCCTCGCTCGACCCGAAGCGCGCGGAGGCGCTGCCCGAGCGTTGGCCCCATCTGGTACCTCCCGACCCGCCGGCGGTCTACCTCACACACTCTAGGCCGTCAAGGTTACGAGTCAACACTCCAGATATTTCCAGGTAAGAAGGCTTTTGCTGTTCTTGGTCTGGTGAAGGGAGCACTCAACTGCCTCAGACCGAGTAGACCACCGTGATGGACACGCTGACCTGCTGGCTGCCAGCCGAAATGGGCACAGAGGCGGGCTTGGCCGCGGACGCGAACGCGCCGTTGGGGTAGACCGGCTGCACCGACTGGGCCGGCGTGATGCTGATCACCGGCCCGAGCCGCTCGCCGAGGGCGCTGGCGAACTGGCTCGCCTTGGCCCTGGCGTCCGCGACCGCGCTGGCCCTGGCCCTGGCCAGCAGGCTGCCGGTGTCGGTCAGGTCAAGCGACACCCCGTCGATCGTCACCACGTTGCCGCCGGCCTGCACGGCCGCCTGGATCTGCTGACCGGCCTTGGCGAGCTGGCTGAGCGTCGCGGTGAGCGACTCCGCCACGCCGTAGCTGACCGGGGCTTGGCCGCCGCCGCGGTAGTTCGGCTGGATGTTCAGGCCGGACGTCTGGATGTCGGCGCCGCTGACGCCGCGGGCGCGCAGCGCCCCGGTGACCCTGCGGACCGCGGCATTGGCCTGCGCCAGCGCGGTGCTCACCGACTGCGCGTTCACCTGCACGCCCATGCTGAGCGTGAGCTGGTTCGGCGTGCCGGTCACGGTGCCGGTCCCGGTCACGGTGATCCTGGCGGTCCCGGCGCCGGCCGCGGCTGCGCCGCTGTGGCCGCTGTGGCCGCTCTGGCCGCTGGCCGCCGCGTGCGCCCGGCCGGTTCCGATCAGGAAGGCGCCGATCAGCGCGATCGCGGCCAGCGCGCCGGCGATCGGCGCGCGATAGCTGGCGGGAATGGTGACAGGCATGGCAGGCTCCGGCTTTCTCGTGGGTTTTGCCTGCCGCTCTGACGCCGCCGGGCCTGCCGCGGTTCCGCGCCACCGCCGGCGGTGCGGCCGGCTGCGGTTAGCTGGCGAGCGCGGCCGCGGTGAGCGTTCTGGCCGTGTGCACCGCGCTGGCGATCGCCGCTTCCGGCTCAAGCCCGCACAGGTCGGTGAGCGTGAACAGCGCCTCCGCGCTCACCACCACCGCCAGGTCCCGCCTGAGCTGGGCGGCCGCCTGGCTGTCGTGCCACGCCTGGCCGGCCGGCCGCAGCGCGCTTTCGATCAGCCCGAACCGGTAGCCTGGCCGGCCAGCCGCCAGGTCGCTGCTGGTGATGGTGGCGGCGATCACCGCCCGGACCGTGCCCTGGTAGGCCAGCACATGCCTGAGCAGGACCTCGGTCGCGTAGCCGATCCGCTCGACCGGGTCCGCGGTTGCCTCCATCGGCCGCATGACCTCGTCCAGGTCAGGCCACACGCCTGCCAGCGCCTCGCGCAGCAGCGAGGCAAGGTCGGGAAAGTAGCGATAGGCGGTCGCCTCAGAGACCAGCGCCCGGCTGGCCACGGCCGGCATGCTGACCTCGCCGCCGGTCCTGATCAGGTCGCGGGCCGCCGCGACGATCGCGTCATGCGTGCGGCGCTTCTGCTGGACCCGGCCGCCGGTGGCCATGGCGCTTGCCATCAGCTTCGCTCCTTCCTGACGTCTCAGTCTCATTGTAAGAGTTCACTTGCATTATTCAAGTGTTGTCTCGTATAGTTCCTGAGAGTTAGCTCTCACGAAGCGAGGAGGAGACCATGACTCAGGTGGCTCTGACCGGGCCGGCCGGCGGCGAGATCGCGATGACAGGGCCGGTGCGGCTGCGCATCCTGGAGGACGGCAGCACCACCGGGCACCGGCTCGGCATTGCCGAGATCACCATCGCCCCGCACACCCAGGGCCCGCCGCAGCACCGGCACGCGGCGCACGACGAGGGGTTCTACGTCGTGTCCGGCACCGTCAGGTTCACCGTCGGCGCGGACAGCTACGACGCGGCGCCCGGCACGCTGGTGATGGTGCCGCCAGGCGCGCCGCACACCTTCGCCAACCCAGCCGAGCACGAGGCCGTGCTGGTGAATACCTTCACGCCCGACCTGTACGTGCAGTACTTCCGCGACCTGCGGGACATGATCGCCGGCGGCCAGGCCATGACCCCTGCCGTAGTGGCCGGCGTGATGGCCCGTTACCAGACCGAGCCAGTCACCGACAGCACATCCGCAGGAGGAAATCATGACCACCAGTAACGTCGAGCTGACCATCCCTGGCCTCGGCGACGTCACCGTCACGGTTGACGACCAGGGCGAGGGCACGCCGTACCTGCTGCTGCACGGCGGCGCTGGGCCGCAGTCGGTGGCCGGATTCGGCGCGCTGCTGCGGGCGACCGGCCCGGCCAGGGTGATCACGCCGGCGCATCCCGGCTTCGGCGGCACGCCGCGGCCGGACTGGCTGGCCACCGTGCCGGGCCTGGCCAGCGTGTACCGCGCGCTGCTCGACCGGCTCGACTTGCGCGGCGTCACCGTGCTCGGCAACTCGATCGGTGGCTGGATCGCCGCTGAGCTGGCCCTGACCGGCACCGACAGGATCGGCAGCCTGGTGATCGTGGACGGGGTCGGCATCGACGTGCCCGGCCACCCGGTTGCCGACGCCATGGCACTGAGCCTGGACCAGCTGGCCGAGCTGTCCTACTACGAGCCGGCCAAGTTCCGGATCGACCTGGACAGCCTGACGCCAGAGCAGCGGGCCGGGTTTGCCGCCAATCGCGCCGCGCTTGCGGTCTATGCGGGCTCGATGATGGACCAGGCGCTGCTGCCCAGGCTGGCCGCGATCACCGCGCCGACGCTGGTGATCTGGGGTGCGGCGGACAGGATCGCCGATGCCGGGTACGGCAAGGCGTTCGCCGCCGGGATTCCAGGCGCCAGGTTCGTGCTGCTGCCCGCAACCGGTCACATGCCGCAGATCGAGACGCCCGAGCTGCTGCTGCAAACGATCTTGGAGCCTGGTTTCACTCCGGCCGGGTGAGGCGCCGCCGCGCCCGCTCCCCGCATGCTGGCAGGCGAAACCGACAACCGGGCGACGGAAGAGGGTGGCGTCCATGACACAGGGCGAGGTAGCGGTCGACAAGGCGACCAGCGAGACGCTGATAGCGCTGGCGCTCGGCGACTCAGGGGTGATGGGCGAGGCGGCGGACCTGCGGGAGCAACTGCGCGCCGACAGCAGCCTCGATCCCAAGACGTTCGCCCTGATCAAGATCGCCGCGCTGGTGGCGCTTGACGCGGCGCCGGCGTCCTACCTGTTCCAGGTTCAGGCGGCGCTCGACAGCGGCGCGTCGGCACGCGAGATCCTCGGCGTGCTCACCGCGCTGGCGCCGCAGGTCGGCATGCCGCGCGTGGTCGCGGCGGCCCCGGAGATCATGGTCGCACTCGGCCTTGAGCTGCCGTCCGGGCAAGACATCTGACTGGAGTGATCGCGATGGTGATGGGCCGTGGGTTCGTCAGGCGCCGCCCGCTGGCGCGGGCGGCGGTGATCGGCGGCACCTTCGCGGCCGGCCGGGCCATGGGCCGCCGAGCCGAGCAGAACCAGGATGCGGAGGCCAGCCAGAATGACCGGATCAGCTCGCTCGAGGCCAGCCAGGCCGCGGCGCAGCAACCTGCCAGCCAGCCAGGCCAGGCCGACGCCGAAGGCGCGCCGCCGATGCTCGACCAGCTCGCCAGGCTCACCACGCTGCACGACCAGGGCGCGCTGACCGACGAGGAGTTCGCCGCGGCGAAGGCACAGGTGCTCGGCAGCGGCTGACCGGAGCAGTCACCGCAGGGACTGGCGCGGCTCGGCATCGGGCTGCGCCAGTCCGCGCCTGGTGACCCGGCGGTCCGGCCGGCTCCCCGGTTAGTGACCTGCCGTCCGGCCCGCGTCGATGTGCAGGATTTCGCCGGTGACCTGCGGCGCCGACTCCAGGTACAGGACGCCGTCAACCACGTCGCTGACCTGGCCAACCCGTCCCCAAGGGGGCAGCTTCCCGGCGAGCGCCTGCGGCGTGTAGGCCGCAGCCGGGTGCAGCGGGGTCTGGATGATGCCCGGCGCCACGGCGTTCACCCGGATCCCGCGGGACGCGTACTCGACGGCCAGCGACCTGGTGACCGCGGCCAGGCCGCCCTTGGTCAGCGCGGTCAGTGCGGTCGGCTCCGCTGAGTCGGTGAACAGCGCGACGCTGGCGCTGACGTTCACCACGTGGCCGCCCTGCTGCTTGAGCATCTGGCTGATCGCGCGCTGGGTCAGCCAGAAGAACCCGGCCAGATTGACGCCGGTGACCAGCGCATAGTCGTCGGCTGTGTAGTCGGTGAATGGCTTGGCCATGAACACGCCGGCGTTGTTGATCAGGGTGTCGACGCGCCCGAAGCGGCTCATCGCCTGGCTCATGATCTCGTCGGCGGTGGCCAGGTCCGAGACGTCGCCCTGGACCGTGAGCAGGTCCGGTTCCTTCGACGGCGCGATGCTGAGCGCATTCGCCAGCACGGCCCAGCCCTGCTGCCGGTACGCCTCGACCAGTCCGGCGCCGATGCCCTGCGACCCGCCGGTCACGATGGCGACCTTCCGCGTTGGCTGCGTCATGGCCCCCTCCGTCTGCTCGGCCGGCTCGCCGTCACAGCCGCGAGGTCAGCTCGGCCACGATGTCCGCCGCCGGCTGCGACTGCCTGGCGAGTGCCACGCTCTGCCCGGCCCACATCGACAGCGCCTCGATGTCACCGGTGGTCCCCTGCATCGGCGGCGCCGGCTCGTACCTGACGATTGCCTCGCCAGAGCCGAAGTGCGCGATCACGTCGCCCGCGCCGGGCCGCTGGCTGTCTGGCGGGCGGCCGGCCGCGTCCCACGCGCTGGCGGTTGAGTTGCGCAGCGCGCGGTGCGGCGAATCTGGCCACCCGACGTCGTACAGGTCGGGATACCACTGCGGGTCGGTCTCGGCCGCGGCTATCAGCCGTCGCCGGTAGTCCTCGTGGATCGGCATTTCGTCGGCCAGCAGGAACCTGGTGCCGAGCCAGGCGGCCTGCGCGCCGAGCGCGAGCACGGCGGCCACGCCGCGCGCGTCACCGATCCCGCCGGCCGCGATCACCGGCACCGGCGCCACCGCATCCACAACGGCGGGCACCAGCGGCAGCGTGCCGACCTTGCCCCAGACGTGGCCGCCGGCCTCCCAGCCCTGCGCGACGATGACGTCCACGCCGGACCCGACAGCCTGCCGTGCCTCCGCCGCGCTGCCGACCGTGCACAGCACGATGCCGCCGGCCGCGTGCACGGGCTCGATGTAGCCGCTCGGATCCCCCCACATGAACGAGACGATCTTCAGGCCGGCCTCCAGGGCGCGGTCAAGGTCACGATGATGATCCGAGGTGAGCACGAAGTTTCCGCCGAACGGCCGCGATGTCAGCGCAGCGGTCTCCCTGACCACTGCCGCGGTGTCGGCGGACCAGGTGAGCGTCACCATGCCGAGCGCGCCGGCGTTCGAGACCGCCGCCGCCAGTCCGGTGATATCGGACATTGGCGCCTGGACGATCGGCTGCTCGATCCCGAGCAACTCGCAGACCGGCGTGCGCACTGCCGGGCCTCCTTGGCGATCCGTGGCTACGACTGATACGAGGTCGGCTTCGACTGCGGCGCCCGCCGGTCCCAGCCGTGAAACTTCGAGTAGTCGCCGGCGTCCCAGGCCTCGCGCAGGCCGGGCGCGGCGAGGTCCCAGTCCGGCCGGATCTCGCTGCTGGCGGCCCGCAGGTCATGCCACAGGTCGGCGAACGACGGGCGGCCCCAGAACCAGTAGCCGTTGTAGATGCTGTGGATGACCAGGCCCGGCTTGAGCACCAGGGTGTGCGGGATCATCGGGTTGTGCTCGGGATCGGTGTACTCCTGGATGCCGAGATCCTGCTGGACGGTCCTGCCTGGATCGGACAGGAACGGCCACTGCGCGCCCACCGACGCGCGGAACTCCTGCAGGGTGTGATGGTCGTCGGTGGCGATGGTGGCCAGCTGGGTATAGGCCACCGCGATCTTCGCATAGTTGGCCGCAAGCTCCAGGTGCTGCTGGTGCTCCTTGGGGCAGTAGCTGCCGCGGGCCAGCGTGAGGATGAGCGGATCCCGGCCCTGGATCTCGCTCAGCGCCCGCACCGTGCCGGTGTGGTCAGGGAGCGCGTAGTCGGGAAAGGTGCCGCCTGGCACGATGTCAGCACGCATGCGAGTAGGCGTGCCCGTGGGCGCTGCTGCCCACACTTCCGCTTACTTCGGTAGGTTCGCCATCTGCGAGTTCACCGGCATGGCCTGCGGCGGCATGTCCATGATCTGCATGCGGAGCGCCGTCACGGCGGCGTTATAGATCCCGGAGAAGCTGGGGAAGGGCTGGATCGTGTCGGCCAGCACCTCGAAGGGAACGTGCGCGCGGATGGCCAGTGTGGCCTGCTGCAGCCACTCGCCGGCCTCGGGCCCGAGTGCGTAAGCGCCGGTCAGCCGCTGGCCGTCGCTGAGCAGCGTCATGAACCCGTTGGACTGCGCGTAGGCATGGCTGTAGGTGGCGGCCTTCGGCACCTCGGACAGCTGCGCGGTGCCGCTGTACCGGGCCTCGGCCGCGCCGACCGAGGCGGCCTGCGGGTCGGTGTAGGCGACTCGCGGCACTGCCTCGTAATTGGCCGGCCTCGCGGCACCGGCGATGTTCGCGGCGACCACGTCACCCTCGTACTCGCCGACGTGGGTGAGCGGCCAGATGCCGTTCACGTCACCGATCGCCCACAGCCGCTCGGCTGCCCGCAGGTGGTCGTCGACCGGTATGCCGTGCGGGCCGGCCTGCACGCCAACCGTTTCCAGGCCGATCCCCTCGACCCGCGGCCGCCGGCCGGTCGCCACCAGCAGCCGGTCACCGCGCACCTCCTGGCCATTGTCCAGGGCGAGGACGTACTCATCGCCGTCCCGGCTGGCGGCGGTGGCATGCGTGCCGAGCTGCAGCTCGATTCCGTCCCGCCGCAGGGCTTCGGCCAGCCCATGGCCCAGCGGCGCCGGCTCGCGCGGCAGCACCCGGTCGGCGCCTTCGACCAGCACCGCCTGGCCGCCAAGCCGCCGCACCACCTGCGCGAGCTCGGTGCCCGCTGCTCCGCCGCCAAGCACCAGCAGGCGGCGCGGGACGGCCTTCATGCTCGTCGCCTCGCGGGTGCCCCACACGCCGTCGAGATCGGCCAGCCCCGGCACCGGCGGCACGATCGGGTCTGCGCCGGTCGCCACGACCACGTGCTCCGCGGTGTGCCGGACACCGTCGACCTCGACCGCGCCGGTGCCTGCCAGCTTGCCGCTGCCGCGCAGCAGGTCGATGCCGCGTGCCGAGAGCCAGCTTGCCTGCCCGGCATCGGAGTAGCCCGACACCATGTAGTCACGCCAGGCCAGCGCCGCTGCCACGTCCACCTCGGCGGTCGCGCCGACGTCTCGCGCCCCATGCACCGCCTCGCCAGGGCGCAGCAGCGTCTTGGACGGAATACAAGCCCAGTACGAGCACTCCCCGCCGACCAGCTCACGCTCGACCACGGCGACCCGAAGGCCGCGGGCCGCCAGCGCGCCGGCGCAGTGCTCCCCTGGCGCACCGCCGCCCAGCACGATCACGTCATAGTCGCTCATCCGGGCAGCTCCTCCAGCTGTGTCCTGCACCTGTGCCAGCAGTGGCCGTAGGGTCGATCCAAGCCACTCACGCACGTTCCCCGAAGTCCAGCAGGAAATTCATCCGCGAGGGCTTCTGGGTAGCAAACATCTGGGGGTGGACACCTTGGCTGACGGGTACCCGGCCATCGAGGATCACGCCGTCATCGGCGACCTGCACACCGTGGCGCTGGTGGCCACGGACGGCACGATCGACTGGTGCTGTCTGCCCCGGTTTGACTCTCCTGCGGTGTTCGCGTCGCTGCTTGACGCCCGCAAGGGCGGCAGCTTCGCCGTGTCGAGCCCGGGCTCGAGGACCAGGCAGCTGTACATGCCAGATTCCAACGTGCTGGTCACCAGGTTCCTGGGCACCGGCTCGGTGGGCGAGGTCATCGACTTCATGGTCCCCAGGCACGAAGGCAGCCCGCCGACGCGCGCCGCGAACCTGCTCGTCCGCCGGCTCCAGGCGGTGCGCGGCCAGGTCACCTTCTCGATCAGCTGCCGGCCGGCCTTTGACTTCGGCAGGCAGGACCACGTCGTGCACGTGCTGGCCGGCGGCGGCGCGGTGTTCAGCTGCCAGGCGGCGGGAGCTGAGCTGATGCTCCGCTCCCATCAGCAGTTCGCGGTGACCGGCCAGGCCGCCACGGCGGAGCTGACGCTGGCTCCCGGCGAGTCACTTGACCTGCTGCTTGAGTGGGACGGCGTGCCCGAGCCACCGGCTCAGGGCGAGGCCGACCGGCTGCTGAGGTACACCGTGGCGCACTGGCGGAACTGGCTGCGGACCTCCAGGTACCAGGGGCGGTACCGGGAAGTGGTGGAGCGGTCAGCGCTGGTCCTGAAGCTGCTGGTCTACCAGCCGACCGGCGCGCTGGTCGCCGCGCCCACCACCTCGCTGCCTGAGCTGGTCGGCGGCGTCAGGAACTGGGACTACCGCTACACCTGGATCAGGGACGCGGCCTTCACCTTGTACGGGCTGATCCGGCTTGGCTTCACCGAGGAGGCGGCCGGCTTCATGGACTGGCTGGAAGACCGCTGCCGTGACACCCCAGCCGGCCAGGGCCTGCAGGTGCTGTACGCCATCGACGGCAACCCTGACGTGCCGGAATCGACGCTCGATCACCTCGACGGCTACCGCGGCTCCCGGCCGGTCCGGCTCGGCAACTCGGCGGCCGGCCAGCTGCAGCTGGACATCTACGGCGAGCTGATGGACTCGGTGTACCTGTTCAACAAGTACGGCAGGCCGATCGGCTATGAGCTGTGGGAGGCGCTCGGCCGCCGGCTCGACTGGCTGGAGAAGAACTGGGAGCGGCCGGACAGCGGGATCTGGGAGAGCCGCGGCGGCCCGCAGCGTCATACCTACTCGGCCCTGATGACGTGGGTGGCCTTCGAGCGGGCAACCCGGATCGCCCGCCAGCGCGGGCTGCCGGGCCCGATCAGCCGGTGGCGGCAGGCCGCTGGCTCGGCCTACCACGCGGTGCAGCGCCAGGGCTGGAGCGCCGACCGGCGCGCCTATGCCGGCCAGTTCGGCGCCAGCACCCTCGACGCATCGCTGTTGATCATGCCGCTGGTCAAGTTCGCCGGCCCGAGCGACCCGCGGTTCCTCGACACCCTGGACCGGATCGGCAAGGAACTGGTCAGCGACAGCCTGGTCCGCCGCTACGAGGCCGACGGCTCGGACGGGCTGCCTGGCAGCGAAGGCACGTTCAACCTGTGCTCGTTCTGGTACGTGGAGGCGCTGACCAGGGCGGGCCGGATCGCCGAGGGCCGGTACGTGTTCGAGAAGATGCTGACGCACGCCAACCACGTGGGCCTGTTCGCCGAGGAGATCGGCCAGTCCGGCGAGGCCCTTGGCAACTTCCCGCAGGCGTTCACCCATCTGGCGCTGATCAGCGCGGCCACCAATCTCGACCGGGCGCTGGCCGGCGGGTCGCTGCCGTGAGCTGGCTTGAGCTGGCCTGAGCTGGCCTGGGCTAGCTTGCGCGAATCGGCAAGACTATTGCCATGTGATATATTATATGGTTTCCTAGGCATACCTGCCGTCAAGCAGGCGCTCCGCAGCAGTTTGATTCGGGCTTGCCCGCCGTTCCGAACCGGATCGAAGTCCCAGGGAGCACGCGATGAGCGCCTCAACCGAGCCTGCCAGGTGGGGCCGCGCCGCCCCGCGCGACATCCCGCAAGGCGGCCCGACCCTCGAGAAGAACGCGATCGGCCTGACCAGGTCCACCATCTTCGCGATGGCGGGCGCCGCGCCCGGCCAGACGGTGGCGATCACGCTGTCGATCCTGGTCGCTTCGAGCGCGTACGGCACGATCCTGCCGGTGCTGCTCACCACGGCCGGCCTGCTGTGCATCGCGCTTGCCTTTCACCGGCTGAACATGTGGCGGCAGAACGCCGGCGCCACCTACGAATGGGTGTCCAAGGCGTTCAACCCGTACGTCGGCTTCCTGGTCGGCTGGCTCATGCTGGTGGCGTTCACCCTGTTCGTGCTCATCGACGTGATCACGATCGGCCCGAGCGTGCTCGCGCTGCTTGGCCTGTCGCCGAACAGCAAGTGGGAGAGCGCGATCGCGATCGTGGTCATCGGCGCCTTCCTCACCCTGACCGCGGTGCGCGGCATCAGGCTGAGCGCGCGGCTGCAGGTGATCGTCGCGCTGCTCGAGTACACCATCGTCACGGTCTTCGCGGTCTGGGCATTCGTCGCGGTGTTCATCGTGCACAGCGCGGGCACGCTGCACCCGGTGATCGGCTGGCTGTCGTTCCACGGCACCGGGGCCGGCGTGTTCGGCGCCACCATGATCATCACTGTGGCGTCGCTGGCCGGCTGGGACGGCGGCATCTACCTGAATGAGGAGACCGCCGCACCGGAGAAGAACCCCGGCATGGGCGCGATACTCGGCGTGGCGTTCACCGGGCTGCTGTTCGTCATCATGTACGGCACCTACCAGGGCGTCGGCTCGTACTCGGCGCTGCAGGCGCACGGCGCCAACGCGATCGCCTGGGTCGGCCAGGTGCTGGCCGGCACCGCCGGAGACCGCATCATGTCGTTCGCCGTGGTGATCTCGGTGCTCGCCACCACCCAGGTCGCGATCATCGGCACCTCCAGGGTCGCCTACTCGATGGCCAGGGACCGGGTGCTGCCGCGCCGCATCGGCAGCATCAGCGACAAGTACCGCACGCCGGCGTTCGCCACGCTGCTGCTCGGCGGCAGCATGATCGTGCTCGGCGTCATCGACGTGTTCGCGACGTCGGTGGCGTCGGCCATGGACGTCATCATCAACTCGTCAGGCGTGCTGTACTCGATCTTCTACGCGGTCACCGGGCTCGCCGCGACCTGGTACTACCGGCGGGTCATCTTCCAGTCGGGCAAGAACGTGCTGCTGCTCGGCATCCTGCCGCTGGCCGGCGCCGCGCTGCTGATCTGGGTGACGGTCAAGGGCACGCAGGCGCTCACCGACGGCGAGCGCTGGGGCATGCTTGGCATCGCGGCAGCCGGCGTGCTGATGATGTTCGTCGCCGCGCGGATATACAAGGCGCCGATCTTCAAGACGCGGATCGAGGCCGCCGACCAGACCGGGGCGACGCTCAACGTCGGCACCGACTAGCCAGGATCGGGGCGCATGGAGAGCTTGCACGGGCGGGTCGCGATCGTCACCGGCGCGGCCCGCGGCATCGGGCTTGGCATCGCCGGAGTGCTCCGCGCCGAGGGCGCTGATGTGCTGCTCGCCGACCTGGACGGCGATGCCGCGCGGGCGGCCGCAGCCGGGCTGACCGGCGACGGCGGCCGGGCGCTCGGCGTGCAGGCCGACGTCACCGCCGAGCAGGACATGCAGCGGCTGGCCGGCGACGCGGTGCAGCGCTGGGGCCGGATCGACATCCTGGCCGCCAACGCCGGGGTCTACCCGCACATCCCGCTGCGCGAGCTCACGGTCGCCGCCTTCGACGCGATCATGACGATCAACGTCAGGGGCGCGCTGCTCGCGATCCAGGCCTGCCTGCCGCAGATGACCGAGCAGCACTACGGGCGGATCGTGCTCACCTCGTCGATCACCGGCTCGCTGGTGGGCCAGCCAGGCTACGCGCACTACGGCGCCACCAAGGCCGCGATGCTCGGGCTGATGCGGTCGGCGGCGCTCGAGGTGGCCGCCGCCGGGATCACCATCAACGCGGTGCTGCCCGGCAACATCAAGACACCAGGATTCGACGACCTCGGGCCCGAGCACACCAGGCGGATGCTCGCCGCGATCCCGCTCGGCCGGTTCGGCGAGCCCGCCGACGTCGGCTGGGCGGTACGCGCCCTGGCCGCCAGGGAGTCCGGCTACATCACCGGCCAGACGCTGGTGATCGACGGCGGCCAGGTGCTGCCGGAAAGCGGCCAGTAGCGCGACCCGGCCAGGCACGCCGACCGGCCAGCCACGCCAGCCGGCCGGTCGCTAACCGGGCGGCAGCAGCGACCGGTCGATGCTGCAGGTCGCGGTGTGCAGCTGGTTGCTGACCTGGCAGACCCCGCAGTCGGCGGCGATCCCCATCAGCACGGCGGCGTCGTCGGACGACAGCTGCCACTCGGACTCAAGCCAGAGCTTCAGCTCCCGGAACGCCGACCGGCAGGCATCGGCGAGCGAGATCCCCGACACCACCGTGGTCAGCGTCGCGGCCGTCCTGATCCGCGGCGATCCCATGGCGGGCGGCCGCGGCACCGGCGTGGCCGCGGCGGTGATCCTGGTGCC
The DNA here is from genome assembly GCA_030039155.1 of Streptosporangiaceae bacterium. Classification (GTDB taxonomy): domain Bacteria; phylum Actinomycetota; class Actinomycetes; order Streptosporangiales; family Streptosporangiaceae; genus JOPF074. The sequence continues at coordinate 17,220 of JASHQL010000462.1, forward strand.
GACCTCAGGCGAGCAGGTCACCTCTCCCGCGCCCATCGCGGCCTTGCAGTCGCCGAAGTACAGGTAGCCACCGGCCACTTCGACCGGCAGGATCACGGTGGCACCGGTGGTGATCGCACTGCAGTCCAGGTTGCCGCCGTACCCGTCGCCCTCGTGCCTGCTCAGCACGGTCTCCCTGGCCGGCGCGGTGGCCAGGCAGCCGATCAGCGGCCGGGCAGGCACCGACCAGCCGTCCCTGATCTGGATCCGGCCGCCTGCCACCGGCAGCAGTACCGCGCGGTACTCCTCGTGCCACCAGTCGGCAGGCGACCTCGCCTGGCACCTGCTGATCACCACGTGCCCTGGCGTGGTCACCTCGATGTCCTCGATGGTGACCTCGACCGCGCCGCCGGGCTCCGCGCCGGCCACGCTGATCGGGCCGGTGACCGGGTTGAGGTTCGCGTCCACCCAGGCGGCGGTCTGCTGGCTGAAGTCATCGGGGTTGCGGTACCGCCCGGTGAAGCAGTCGGCCGTGTCCACCACGAACCGCTCCCCCGGCTGCACGCTGCCGACCGGCTCGTGCGCGGCGCTGTAGACGTACTTGAGCTGCTCGGCGGCGAAGACCTGGACGCTCACCTGCCCGGCACCCGGAAGCCAGCCGGCAGCGGCGAGGCAGGCGTGATCGGGCCGTACCCGCCGAACTCGCCGTAGTCGCGGTACACGCCCTCGAAGAACTTCACCGCCTGGTGGTCAAGCTCGATGCCGAGCCCTGGCCCCGACGGCACCAGCACGTCGCCGTGCTCCAGCCGCACCGGCTCTGCCAGCAGGTCATGAGTCAAGATCGTGAGGTACTGCTGGTGGCCGAGCTGCGGCGAGGCCATGCTGGCCAGCACGTGACAGGTCGCGATCGTGGTGATGCCCAGGTCGGCGAACGCGTGCTTGACGATCGGCACGCTCGCCAGCTCGCAGGCGGCCGCCGCGTCCCGGAACGGCACCAGCCCGCCAAGCTGATGCGGGTCGGTCACCATGACGTCGGCAGCGTGCAGCCGCAGCACCTCAGGGACCTGCCAGGGCAGCCAGGCCGACTGGTTCGCGGCGATCCTGACCCGCGACTTGCTGCGCAGGTCGGCCAGCCCGGCCAGGTCATGCATGTTGATCGGCTGCTCGACGAACTCGAGCCCGACGTCCTCGAACTCGCGCAGCGCGCCGGCCGCCTCGAACACCGACCAGGCCTCGTTCGGGTCGACCCTGACGCCGACGTCCTCGCCCACCTCATCCTTGATCGCGCGGGCCAGTGCCAGGTCGTTCTTCAGGTCGAAGCCGATCTTGATGTACATCGTCTTGAAGCCCTGCGCGACGGCCTCTGCGGCCTGCTCTCGCGCGGTCTGCGGGCTGCGGTCCTCGACCGGGATGTAGTAGTACATCGGCACCCGCTCGGTGTCGAGCCCGCCGAAGAACTGGTACACCGGGCAGCCGAGCGCCTTCCCGCAGATGTCCCACAGCGCCATCTCGATCGCCGCGACGGCGCCGTTGCCGATGTAGGGGTAGTGATGCCAGCCCCGGTCGGATGCCCGGCGCAGGAACTGGGTGACCTTCGTCGGGTCCTCGCCGATGATCGAGTCCGCGGTGGCCGTGAGCGCCTCGCGGACCATGCCGATCAGCGGGCTGCCTGGCACCTCGCCGATGCCGGTGATCCCCTCGTCGGTCCGCACCTCGACGATGGCATTGGTCAGTCCCCACATCCGGCCGAATCGCCAGGTCTCCGGGCGGCTGAACGGGACCGAAACGACGTGCACGTCAACGGCGGTCACCTGCACTGGAGGAGCTCCTTTCGGCTGCAGCGGGGTCACGGGGGTGATCCCTCCTGGCTGCACGGCACCGCGGGTTCCGGCCTCAGCGTGCCAGTATCATGCCACATTGCACAGAGTGGATCAATGCCGGGACGAAGAGCACGATGACGCAGCGCCGACCGGCAAACCAGGCCATCAGGCGAACGCGCGAAACAGCCTGTTGATATGCCATATGCCATGTGA
>JASHQL010000463.1 GCA_030039155.1 Streptosporangiaceae bacterium
GCGTGCCGTAGAACAGGAACTCCACGTTGAAGACCGCGCCTGACCAGAGCCAGAACAGGCCGGCCGGCCGCATCTTCCGCTCGGACTGCGGGATCAGGTCAATGCCGCGCTGCTCGATCTTGAAGGCCGCGTATTCCTGCGGCGTCTCCTCGATCGTCCGCGTGCTGCTATGTCTGCCAGAACCGTTGCTCATCTGCGACTCCGGGTTCGGTCAGCGTGCATTCTGGTGGCCGTGCTATCTGGCCGCACAAGTTGGCTGTGGGTGTTGTGGGGCCTTTGCGCCCTCGGATCCGAGGGTGTCGGCGGTAAACATAGTGTGTCGATCATGGAATGAACAGACATGTAGCGATGATGCTCGCGAGATATAACGTCTAGGCATTTTCCCGACTGTGGCAACCTGGTAGCAGTGCGCGACGGATGGCCAATAGCATGCCGAGTGTCGAGTTGCTGGCACGTGCAGGAAGGGCTGCACGCTGCGATCTGACCTGCGCCTCAGAGAAGAAGTCAGCCGAAGATCGCCGGCGGCCGCCAGCCCCGTCGCGTGAGAGGCTGTCAACGTGGTCGCGCATGGTGCCGAGACGCTGCCACACCCGGAGATGGTCCTTGTCGGGAGCGTCCCGGCACTGCCGGAGTGGTACTTCCGCCGTCCGGAAACCGGCGTTCACCTGAGGTCGGGCCTGCAGCCCGGCGAGACCGTAGTGCTGACGCATGGCGGGAAGACCGCTGCCGCGCCTGCCGCGCAGGGCGGCACTGGCAAGACGCAGCTCGCAATCGAGTTCGCCCAGGGGCTGCTGGCGGACCGGGCCGTCGAGGTGCTGGCCTGGGTCAACGCAAGCAGCCGGGACTCGATCCTGGTCAGCTTCGCGCAGGCCGCCCTGATGGTCGGCACCGGCGAGCAGGACGAGTCAGCCGAGGCCGTCGCGTCCCGGTTCGTTGCCTGGCTGTCCCGCACCCGGCGCGGCTGGGCGCTGGTGCTTGACGACCTGTGCGACCCGGCCGACCTGGACGGCCTGTGGCCGGCCGGGCCGGCCGGCCGGGTCGTCATCACCACCAGGCTGCCGCCTGCGGTGCTCAACCAGCACGTCACCCGCGACGGCGACGACCTGGCCGGCCGCGACCTGCAGATCCTGCCGGTCGGGGCGTTCAGCCAGCGGGAGGCGGTGGAGTACCTGAGCTGGCGGCTCACCGACTACCGGGACCAGCGGATGGGCGTGCTCGACCTGGACGTGGACCTGGACGGGCTGCCACTCGGCCTCGCCCAGGCGGTGGCTGTCACCAACGTGAAAGGGCTGAGCTGCCGTGAGTACTGCGTGCAGCTCAGCGAGCGGCGCGAGCAGCTGGCAAACGTGACCGTGCACGGCGTGTCCGCGCCGATCCTGGCCACCTGGTCACTGGCCGCCGAGTGCGCGAACAAGCTCGGGCCGGCCGGGCTGGCCTGGCCCGCCCTCGCGCTTGCCGCGGTGCTCGACCCGAACGGGGTTCCCGGCGCCGTGCTCACCAGCGCCGCCGCCCGCGCCTTCATCACCGCGAGCCAGAACGCCGGGGCCGCCCAGGACCCAGGGCTGGTTCGGGCTGCGTTCACCAACCTGGAGCGGGCCGGCCTGGTCAGCATCGACTCCGCCAGCGAGACGCGGACCGTGCGGATGCACCAGAGCGTGCAGGCCGCGGCGCGTGCCTGGATACCGTCGGCCAATGTCGACCGGGTCGTGCAGGCCGCTGCCGACGCGCTCGTCCAGGCATGGCCGCGGGCCGGCGACAGCACGCCCGGCGGTCCGGCTCAGGGCGCGGCGGCTCGGGGTGGAACGGCCCAGGGCGGGGTTGCTGGGGAGCCCTCGCCGCTCGGCGGCACCGCGCTGGAGCAGGCACTCGCCGACTGCGCCCGCTCGCTCTGCGCGGCGGCCGGATTCCCGGAGAACGCGTCCAGGCAGACCCAGCAAGGCGCGCTCTGGCAGCCGGAGGCTCATCCGGTGCTCTTCCTGCTTGGCACCAGCCTGCAGAACAGCGGGCTGCCCGACGCTGCCATCGGCTACTGGCAGGCCATGGTGGCGACCTGCGCCCGGCTGCTCGGGCCAGCGCACCCGAGTTCGATGACGGCCATGGAGCGGCTCGCCAGGGCCCAGGAGTCGGCCGGCCGGTTCGGCGACGCCATCGCTTCGTACCACGCGGTCCTCGCCGAGCGGGAACACGGGCTCGGCCCCGAGCACCCGGATGTCATCGGCACCAGGGTTCAGCTCGCGCACGTCTACGCCAGCGCCGGCCGGCCCGCCGATGCCGTGTCGCTGTACGAGCAGGTGGTCGCGGAGTCCGACCGGCAGCTCGGCGTCGGTCACCCGGTCACCATCACCGCGCGGTCCGGTCTCGCCGACGCCTACCAGCAGGCAGGCCGGGCCAAGGACGCCGTGGCAGCCTACGGCAGGCTCGTCGCCGACTCGGAACGGCTGCTCGGCTCTGGCCATCAGGCCACGCTGGCCGCGCGCGAGGACCTGGCCGACGCTTACCTCGCCAACGGCCAGGCCGGCGAGGCGGTCCGGCAGCTCCGCCGGCTGGCGGCCGCGCAGGAGGCCGAGCACGGGCGCGACCACCCTGATGTCATCGCGGTCCAGGCCAAGCTCGCTTCCGCGCTGCGCCGGTCAGGCAAGCAGAAGGAAGCCATCGGCCAGTACGAGCGCGTGCTCGCCGGGCGGGAACGGATCGCGGGCGCCGGGCACCCGGACACCATGGCGGCCCGCGCCAACCTTGCCTTCGCGTACCGCAGCGCCGGCCAGCTCCGCGAGGCGATCCCGCTGTACGAGCGCACGCTGGCCGACCGGGAGCGGGTGCAGGGACTGGATCACGCGGACACCCGCGCGGCGCGCTGCAACCTGGCGGCCGCCTACCAGCAGGCGGGGCGGCTGCCGGACGCGGTCAGGGAGTATGAGCAAGCGCTCGCCGACAGCGAGTCGATGCTCGGGCCGTCGGCCGAGGAGACGATCACCACCAGGGCCAGCCTCGCCTCGGCGCTGTTCGCCGACGGCCGGATGATGGAGGCCATCGCGCTGCTGCGGCAGGCGCTCGCCGACGCCGAGCGTGGCCTCGGCTTCGATCACCGGATCACCCGCGCGGTGCGGGACAGCCTGGCCGCTGCCACCCAGAACTGAGGCGGTGCCGGCGGCCGCCCAGCGCTCTCGGCGCGGTCCTGGACCGGGCAGACGACGCTGATCGAGCCACGGTACAGGTGCTTGCGCGGGCACTGGCGAGGTGGCGCTGAACTATCCTGGTTCCCGTGCCTGACCAGCCCTGCGACCCCGGATGGCTGAAGCTCGGCGCGGCGCCTGGGCTCTGCGCAGCCTGCAGGCACGCGAAGCTCAACGAGACGCGGCGGGGCACCGCCTACGTCCGCTGCACCAGGGCCGCATGGGACGCCGCGCTTCCGCGGTACCCGCGGCTGCCCGTCACCCAGTGCTCGGGATTCGACCGGCGGTAGCCGCGACGGGCTGCGCCCGACTGTGCCTGGCGGCGGCAGCCGCGCCTAGCTGTGTCCGGCCGCGACCGGCGGCGGCAGCCGCGCCCGCCAGTGTCCGCGCCGGCTGACCTGTCCGCGGCGGCCGACCTGTCCGCGGCGGCTGACCTGGGAGCGCGGCCGGCCTGCGGCTAGAACTCGCCGGGATCGTCGATCGGGCGGTAGAACTTCACCTCGGGCGGCCCGGTGACGTCGGCCTCGGCCATCAGCTCGGGGATTCTGTCCTGGCTGGCGAAGAACTTGTCGAACGCTTCCGCGCTCTCCCATTCGTCGATGACCAGCGCCTCGCCTTCGGCGGCGACGAACCTGTGCCGCAGGGCGCCCATGTCCTTGGCTGCTGCGGCGATCTCCTCGAACTCGGCTTCGTTGGTGACGAACAGGGCTTCGAGCTTCTGGACGTTGGCACGGAACTTCAAGGTCACGACGACCGACATGTGTCCCCCCGGATCTGACCGCGGCTACCCGAGGTAACCGCACGTTCGCACAATGCTAGGTGACGCTAGCGGAAGTCCCGGCTGCGGGCTGCGGCGACCACCCGCAGCCGCTGCAGCCTGGTGGCCAGCAGGCTGACCGCGCCGTCCAGCCGCTCGATCCGGCCGTGCACGAGCAGCGCGTTCGCGTCCACGCCGATCTTGCGGTAGCGCTGCCAGACGTTCGGCGGGCAGATGATGTTGGCCATCCCGCTCTCGTCCTCCAGGCTCAGGAACACCACGCCGCGCGCGGTCCCCGGCTGTTGCCGGTGCGTGACCAGCCCGCCCACGATGACCTGCGCGCCGTTGTTCGCCTCGGTCAGCGCCGCGGCCGGCAGCACGCCCCGCCCGGTGAGCAGCTCCCTGATGTGCTCGATCGGGTGCGTGCCGTAGGTCCCGGTCGCCCACAGGTCGGCGAAGGTCTCCTCGGCTGCGGTCATCGGCCGCAGCGCCGGCGCGGCCATGCCGATCGTGGTGCCGGGAAGCTGGTCGGCCCTGATGGTGGCGGCCGCGCCGGCTGCCCACAGGGCCTCGCGCCTGTTCAGGCCGAAGCAGCCGAACGCGCCTGCCAGCGCGAGCGCCTCAAGCGCGGCCGCCGGCACCGCGGTGCGGCGGGCGAAGTCCTCGAGATCGGCATACGGCTGCCCGGCCACGATGGCCTCGGCCACGCTGCTGCCGAGATTCCGCACCTCGGACAGGCCGAGCCTGATCGCCGGCTGGCCCGGCGCCGGGACTCCCCCGGCTGGCGGGCCTGCGATGAACTCCTGCACCGGCCACGCGCCGCCGTTCCCTTGCTCCTGGTCGTCGGGTTTCTCCAGCGTGGCCAAGACGCCGCTGACGTTCACGTCCACCCCGCAGACCTGCACGCCGTGCCTGCGCACATCGCTGATCAGGCTGGCCGGGGCGTAGAAGCCCATCGGCTGGGCCCGCAGCAGCGCGGCGGTGAACGCGGCCGGGTAGTAGCACTTGAGCCAGGCGCTGGCATACACCAGGTAGGCGAAGCTGATCGCGTGTGACTCGGGGAAGCCGTAGCTGGAGAACGCGAGGATTTTGACGTAGATGTCCTCGGCGGTCTCCAGCGGGATACCGCGCTCGGTCATCCCGGC
>JASHQL010000464.1 GCA_030039155.1 Streptosporangiaceae bacterium
CATCGAGCCCGCCGCCGTCGATCGCGGTGGTGCTGACAATCGGCGGCTTCCAGTCCTGCTCGCCGCGCGCGGCCATGGCCAGCATCGTGCGCAGGTCCCTGACCGCCTCCTGGGCGCCTGGCCGGTCGCTCTTGTTCACCACGAACACGTCGGCAACCTCGAGGATGCCTGCCTTGGCTGCCTGCACCGAATCGCCGAGCCCAGGCGCTACGACCACCAGCGTGGTGTCGGCGTGGGACGCGATCTCGACCTCTGCCTGGCCGACGCCGACCGTCTCGATCAGGATCACCTCGTAGCCTGCGGCATCCAGGATGCGCGCCGCCTGCGGGGTTGCCCAGGCGAGCCCGCCGAGCTGGCCGCGGCTGGCCATCGACCTGATGAACACGCCGTCGTCCGTGGCGTGGTCCTGCATCCGGACCCGGTCGCCGAGCAGCGCACCGCCGCTGAACGGCGAGGTCGGGTCGACCGCCAGCACGCCGACCCGGCGGCCCTGCTCCCGGTAGCAGCGGACCAGCGCAGCGGTCACCGTTGACTTACCGACGCCAGGTGCGCCGGTCAGCCCGACGAGCTGCGCCCGCCCGGCCAGCGGCGTGATCACCTGCATCACCCCGCGCAGCTGGTCAGCCGCCGAGTTCTCCACCAGCGACACCAGCCTGGCCAGTGCTCGCTGGTCACCGGCCCTGGCCGCGGCGATCAGCGCAGCCGGGTCACCGGCCTGGCGACCAGCCGCCGCCAGGCCGGTTGCCTGGCCAGCCGCCGAGTCAGGCACCGGCGGGTGCTGGCACCCGGAACAGCAGCGCGTCGCCCTGCCCGCCGCCGCCGCACAGGCCGGCCGCGCCGAGGCCGCCGCCGGCCCGGCGCAGCTGGTAGATCAGGTGCAGCGCGATCCGGGCGCCGGACGCGCCGAGCGGATGGCCGATCGCGATGGCGCCGCCGTTCACGTTCACCTTGTCCGGATCGATGCCAAGGTCCCTGATGGACTGGATGGCCACCGCGGCGAACGCCTCGTTGATCTCCACCAGGTCCAGGTCGGCGACGGTCAGCCCGGCCTTGTCGAGCGCCCGCTTGATCGCCCTGGCCGGCTGGGAGTGCAGCGAGTTGTCCGGCCCGGCCACCACGCCGTGCGCGCCTACCTCGGCCAGCACGGGCAGGCCGGCCGCGGCCGCGGCGCCGGCGGACATCACCACCACCGCGCAGGCTCCGTCACTGATCTGCGACGCGGAGCCCGCGGTGATCGTGCCGTCTTTGGCGAACGACGGCCTGAGCTTGGCCAGCACCTCGGCGGTGGTGTCGCCGCGTACGCCCTCGTCCGCGGTCACCAGCACCGGGTCGCCGCGGCGCTGCGGCACCGACACCGGCACGATCTCCTCGGCAAGCAGGCCGTCCTTGACCGCACGGGCGGCCAGCTGGTGCGACCTGGCGGCGAACTCGTCCTGCTGCTGCCTGGAGATGCCAAGCCGCCGGTTGTGCCGCTCGGTTGACTCGCCCATCGAGACCTGGTCGTAGGCGTCGGTGAGCCCGTCGAGCGCCATCGAGTCGACCAGCTCGGTGTTGCCGTACTTGAAGCCGCGGCGGGAGCCGGGCAGCAGGTGCGGCGCATTCGACATGGACTCCATGCCGCCGGCCACGATCACCTCGAACTCGCCGGCCCTGATCAGCTGCGCGGCCAGCGCGATCGCGTCAAGCCCGGACAGGCAGACCTTGTTGATGGACAGCGCGGGCACGCTCATCGGGACGCCCGCGGCCACCGCCGCCTGCCTGGCCGGAATCTGGCCCTGGCCGGCCTGCAGCACCTGGCCCATGATCACGTAGTCGACCTGGTCGCCAGCCAGCCCGGCGCGCTGCAGCGCCGCCTTGATCACGATGCCGCCGAGCTCGGCGCCGCTGAACTCGCTCAGCGAGCCGAGCAGCCTGCCGATGGGCGTCCTCGCCCCGGCCACGATCACTGCCTCAGCCATGTCTGAAACGATACCCGTGAGCTGCCTACCAGCCGGAGGTGCGCAAAGCCATGCTGACCCGCATCGATCACGTCGGCATCGCCTGCCGGAGCCTGCAGGACAAGATCGCCTTCTACACCGCGACCTTCGGGCTGACCGTGGTCAGCCAGGAGGTGAACGAGGATCAGGGCGTCAGGGAGGCCATGCTGCACGTCAGCGACGGGCCGGCCGGCGCGTCCTACCTGCAGCTGCTCGAGCCGCTCGGGCCTGATACGCCGGTCGGCAGGTTCCTTGACCGGCGCGGCGAGGGCGTGCACCACATCGGCTACGGGGTGGCGAACATCACAGCGGCGCTGGCCGAGATCGGCGCCACCGGGGTACGGCTGATCGACGCCAGGCCACGGCACGGCTCGATGGGCGCGGCCATCGCGTTCCTGCATCCGGCCGATCTGGGCGGGGTGCTGACCGAGCTGGTCGAGGCACCGCGGCGGCCAGGACCGGCCGGGGCATAGCAGTCAGACAAAGACCACATACCAGCAAAAACTCGGATCTCCAGCCCGAGCAACCGCGAACAGGCCGCCAACACGCCTGCGTGGGAGTACGCTGCCAGGCACCGGGTGACCGCAATCGCGTACCGGCCTGGCTCCTGGCAGCCCCTGCATCGTTGCCGGCCTGGCAATCGGACGATCAAGCGATCACCTGGGTGCGCGTACCCCCACGTCTACACAGGATTAGGCGAACATGCAGCCCGACATCGATGCCCAGCTCAGCAACTTCTTCGAAGAGACCCCGACGCCTGAGTTCGCCAGGGTCATGCGTGGATACGACCCGCATCAGGTCGACGACCACCTCAGGAAGCTCGATGGCCATCTGCGCAGCCACCAGGAGCACGCTCAGGCGCTGCAGCGCGAGCTCGCCGACGCGCACCGGCAGATGCAGGAGATCGAGCAGCCCACGCTGTCCGGCCTCGGCTCGAGGATCGAGCAGCTGTTCAGGCTCGCCGAGGAGCAGGCAGCCGAGCACATCCAGGAGGCCAGGTCCGCCGCCAACGAGCTGACCGCCGGCGCCAAGGTGGAGGCCGCCGAGAGCCGCGCCGCCGCCGAGAACGAGGCAGCCGAGGTCAGGGCGAACGCCAAGCGCGAGGCCGATGACCACGTGGGCTCCGCCGAGCGCGAGGCCGACGCGATCAGGACCAGCGCCAGGCGCGAGGCAGACGAGCTGACCTCGACGACCGAGCGCGACGTGGCCAAGCTGCGCGCCACCGCCGATCACGAGGTGGCGGAGAAGCGGGCCGGCAACGAGCGCGAGGTCGCCAAGATGCGGACCACCGCCGAGCGCGAGGTCGCGCAGATGCGCGCCTCGTCCAAGCGGGAGCGCGACGAGATCATCACCACCTCCAAGAAGCAGGCCGACGAGATGCGCAGCCAGGCGCAGCGGATGCTGGAGGAGAGCGAGGCGCAACGGGCTCAGGCCGAGGCCGAGTTCGACATCCAGCTCGCGGCCAGGCGGGAAGAGGCCGAGCGGCAGGAGGCCGAGCGGCTGGGGGCGGCCCAGGCGGCCACCCAGAAGCTGGTCACCGAGGCCGAGCAGCGCGCCGCCACCGCGGAGCAGCGGGCCACCAAGGCAAGCGCGCAGGCCGAGCAGACCAGGCGGGACGCCGACCAGCACTCACGCCAGCTGGTCAGCAACGCCAAGAAGAACGCCGACCAGATCGTGGCGCAGGCCAAGTCGCACGCCGACCAGCTGATGGCCGACGCCAAGTCGGAGACCGAGCGGATCCGCACCACGGCGCAGCGCCAGGTGGACGAGCTGAACAAGCAGAAGGAGAGCGTGGCGGCGCACCTGAGCCAGATCAGCCAGCTGCTCGGCGCACAGATGCCTGGCCTTGCCGACGCGCTCAAGCCGGCCCAGAACGCCGTGGCAGCGCCGGCCGCCAAGGCCGTCACGGCCGGTGCCCCCGCCTCGAACGGCGGCGGCGGCGGCACCGCCACCGCGACCGCGACCGCCTCCACGGCACGGCACGCGGGCCCGGCCACCGCCGC
>JASHQL010000465.1 GCA_030039155.1 Streptosporangiaceae bacterium
GCTTGGCCTGTGCGGCCGCCTTCCGCTGTGCCGGGTGGCCAGGGCGCAGTTCGGCAGGCGGCGTCGGCCCCTTGCCCGCCAGCTTGCGCTTGCCGTAGCCGCCAGTGCCCGGCCGCGGCTTGCCCGACTTGGTGGTTCCGCCAGGACCTGACCGGCCCCTTTGCTGCCCGCTCACCGGGTCAGTTCCCAGCGCGGCCCGCGCGGCGTGTCTTCGACCGCGACCCCGGCAGCCTGCAGTTGATCCCTGATCGCGTCCGCCGCCGCGTAGTCCTTCCTGGCCCTGGCGGCCTGCCGCTGGTCGAGCGCGACCTGGACCAGCACGTCCACGACCGGCCGCAGGTCGTCCTGGCCGCCCTGCCACGGCGCGGACAGCGGATCGAGGCCAAGCACCGCGAGCATCGCGCGCACCCGGCCGAGGTGCTTGGCCGCGCCTGCCGCATCGGCGGCGGCCAGCGCGTTGTTGCCCTCGGTGACTTCCTCGTGGATCACCGCGAGCGCCTGCGGCACGCCAAGGTCGTCGTCCATCGCGGACACGAACGGCGCGGGCAACTGCCCGGCATCCGGCGGCGGCTGCTCGCCGGTGAGCTCGGCCGCCCTGGTCACGAAGCCCTCGATCCGCCGGTAGCCGGCCGCCGCCTCGGCCAGCGCGGCCGCCGAGTAGTCGATCAGCGACCGGTAGTGCGGCGTGCCGAGGTAATAGCGGAGCTCGGCCGGCCTGACCTCGGTGATCATGGTGTCGACCAGCAGCGAGTTGCCGAGCGACTTGCTCATCTTCTCGCCGCCGACCCTGACCATCCCGTTGTGCAGCCAGTACCTGGCGAAGCCGTCCCCGGCCGCGCGCGACTGCGCCTGCTCGTTCTCGTGATGCGGGAACAGCAGGTCGAGCCCGCCGCCGTGAATGTCGAACGTGCTGCCCAGGTACTTGGTGGACATCGCCGAGCACTCCAGGTGCCAGCCGGGCCTGCCCGGCCCCCACGGCGTCTGCCACGACGGCTCGCCCGGCTTGGCGCCCTTCCACAGCGCGAAGTCACGCGGATCTCGCTTATGCCGGCTGTCCTGCGTGTCCTCGGCAGCCAGCATGTGATCGAGCCGCTGGCCGGACAGCGAGCCATAGTCCGGGTACGAGAGCACGTCGAAATAGACATCACCGCCGGACGCGTAGGCGTTCCCGGTATCGAAAAGGCGCTGCATCAGGACGATCATCTCTGGCACGTGCCCGGTCGCCCGCGGCTCCACGTCGGGGGGCAGGCAGCCGAGCGCGTCATACGCACGGCTGAACGCGCGCTGGTTGCGCTCGGCGATCGCCCACCAGGGCACGCCGGCGTGCCCGGCCGCGTGCAGGATCTTGTCGTCGATGTCGGTGACGTTGCGGCAGAACGTGGTCTGGTAGCCGGTGGCGCGCAGCCAGCGGACACCGATGTCGAAGTTGACCCCCGACCTGATGTGCCCGATGTGCGGCGGGGCCTGCACGGTGGCGCCACACAGGTACAGCGACACCTTCCCCGGCGTCAGCGGGGTGAACTCGCGCACCGAGCGCGCGGCGGTGTCGTACAGGCGCAGCGTCACGCGGTCAAGGCTACGGGATCCGCCGTCGGGGCCGGCCGGATCAAGGCGCCGCCAGCACGCAGCGGCGCGGACTGCGCGGCCCGGTACGGTGGGCTTTGTGCCGATGACACCTGCCGAACTGCATGCCCAGGTGCTTGCCGCCGCCGACGCCGAAGGCCGGCTGCCGCTGCCGCCGGTGACGAGCTGGCAGACCTTCCCGTTCGAAACGGCGGGCCTGCGGGTGGTACCGCTGGCACCGCCCGAGCTGCCGGAGCCGCCGCGAACCGGCGAGGGCGGGCCGGCCTGCGCGGCCTGCGCCGGGACCGACCGCGACGTGGTCTGGTCGGACGAGCGCTGGCGGCTGAGCCGGTTCGGCAAGCCGACAGGCGCGCCAGTTGTGCTGCTGCTTGAGACCAGGGAGCACTACGACCTGCCCGGCCTGCCGGACCGGCTGGCCGCCGAATTCGGCGTGCTGACCGTGCACATCGCGCGGGCGATCGAGGGGCTGCCGCACGTTGCCAGGGCGCATGTGTCCAGGTGGGGCGACGGCCACGCGCACATGCACGTGTTCTTCTTCGCCCGCCCGGCCGGCTTCCCGCAGCTCCGCGGCACCTGCATGGCGATCTGGGACGAGATCCTGCCGGCTGCCCCGGCCAGCCAGCGCGACGCCGACGCGGCAGCCGTGGCGGGCGCGCTGGCGGAATCCTATGGCGGCGCGGTGGCCAGCACGGGCGGCTAGCAAGCTAGCCGCGGTCCGCCTTCGCCCAGCTCCAGGCGTACTCGGGGTCCTCGGCCCTGCGGCTCGCCTCGGCCAGCTGCAGCGGCCGGAAGGTGTCGATCATGACAGCGGTCTCGTCCGTGCTGGTCTCGCCCCTGGCCAGCCCGGCGATGACCGCCTCCACCGCACCCGGCTGCGGCCCGTGGGTGAACCCTGACGGATGCAGGGTGATCGAGCCGAGCCCGACGCCCGAGCCCTTGCGCGCCGAGTAGTCGCCGGCCACGTAGTACATCATCTCGTCGGAGTCGACGTTGTGATGGTTGTACGGGATCGGCACGGCCTCGGCGTCGAAGTCGAACGGGCGCGGGCAGAACGAGCAGATCACGAAGTTCGGTCCCTCGAACGTCTGGTGCACCGGCGGCGGCGCGTGCGTCCGCTTCACGATCGGCTCGAAGTCGGCGATGTTGAAGGCGTACGGGTACAGGTAGCCGTCCCAGCCGACCACGTCGAACGGGTGGTGCGCATAGGTGAGCCTGGTCAGCCCGGCCCGGTTGCGCACGATCACCGGCACGTCCTCGCCGTCGGCCAGCAGCGGCCCGGCCGGCCCGCGCAGGTCGCGCTCGCTGTACGGCGCGTGCTCGAGGAACTGGCCGTACTGGGACAGGTACCGGCGCGGCGGCCTGATGTGCCCGCGCGCCTCGACCACGAGGGCATGCACCGGCTGGGCCGGCAGCCAGCGGTGGATGGTGCCGCGCGGCACGATCACGTAGTCACCCGCGGTCGCGTCGATGCTGCCGTACACCGACTCGAACCTGGCCGAGCCCGACCGCAGGTAGACGGCCTCGTCCCCGGTGGAGTTGCGGTACAGGTCAGACGCCGCGTCGGCGGCGGCGAACGAGATGAGCACATCGTCGTTGCCCATCAGCAACTGCCTGCCGAGCACCAGGTCGCCGCCGGCCGGCAGCTCCTGGGTGCGGAAGTGCCGCGGCAGCAGCGGGTGGTTCGGTGCGATCGCGCCGCTCACCACCGGATCGTCCAGGCCCTCGCTCTTCACGATCGCGGTCGGCGGATGCACGTGATACAGCAGCGAGGAGTCGGAGACGAAGCCCTCCTCGCCCATCAGTTCCTCGGCATACAGGCGCCCGTCCGGCCCGCGGAAGCGGGTATGACGCTTTCGCGGAATCTCCCCGGCCACTTGGTAGTACGGCATATCGTCTCCCTTGACGCCGCGTCCACAAGGCGCGACGCCACCTGGGCCGGCAAGCGTGCGCACTCGCAGTCTGCCTCGGCAACGGCCGCGGCGTAGCCTGCGGCATCGCTCCCTCATCCCGACTATAGGCGGGACCGCGCACGAGGAAGGACTTGCCAGCGCCGATGAATGATCATCCGACGCCCGGTGCCGAGCGCACGCCAGGCGCACTGCGCGTGGCGGCGCTGACCGCGGCGATGGCAGGCGTGCTGGTGCTGCTTGCCGCGGCGTTCTTGCTGTCCTACCCAGGGGTGCACGACGTGGCCAGGCAGGCGGGGGTCAGCGCCTCGATGGCCAAGGTGTACCCGGTGATCCTGGACGCGATGGTGGTGATCGCGGTCGCCGCACTGCTCGCGCTGCGCGGCGCCGGGCTGGCCATCCGCGGCTTCGCCTGGCTGATCCTGCTGGTGCTGCTGGCCGCGACGGCGGCCGCCGACGTGCTGCACGCGACCGGCAACACGATCCCGCACCACTCCGCCGAGATCACCGCCGCGGTGCTGCCGTGGGCGCTGGTGCTGATCGGCGTCGCGCTGCTGCTGACGATGCTGCGGCAGGCGGGCCGCCGCAGGGCAAGCCAGGCGCGCGGCAACCCGCCGTCAGCGCAGCAGGCCCAGCCGGAGCCGCCGGCCTTGATCTTGCCTGGCCAGATCGGGACCGCCAGGTCACAGCCGGCCAAGGCCGGGCCGGCCCGGGCAGCGGCCGCGGAAACCAACGGTGCGGCGCCGTCCGCGGACGGCGTTGCCGAGCAGGACCCGGCGCTCAACTCGCTGCTGCCGCAGCCGCTGACCTCGGTCCGCGGCGAATCACGGCCGGCCGACGCACCGACCACGCCATGGTCGACGCTGCCGGCCGACCCGGCGCCGCCGAGCCTGCCGGTCCGCCGCCCCGGCCAGCATGGCATGCGAAAGCTCGGCAGCCCGGCGCTGCCGCGGCCGGCCGGTGACGGCGCCGCCGCCGAGTCGCCTGATGAACCTGCCCTCGATGATCCGACCTCGGACGAGGCCACCGCCGATGGCGACCGGCCGCTTCCTGCGCCGAGCCCGGTGCACACGCTGGAGGCGCAAACCCCGGGGCCGGAGCCAGGCGGGCCGGTTTTCCACCGCATCGTCAGCGTTCCCCAGCCGCCGACTGACGGGAACGTCTGAGCACCTGGCGAGCTGCCGCCCGGCTGCCCGACTGCCGCCGGGGCTGCCGGGCTAGCTCACGGCGGCTGGGTATCGCCGGCGCGCCTGGCGATGATCGCGGTGGCGATGGCGGCGATGCCCTCGCCGCGGCCGGTGAGGCCGAGGCCATCCGATGAGGTGGCCGCCACCCGCACCGGCACGCCGCCGAGCGCTGCCGACAACGCGGCCTGCGCCTCGGCCCGGCGGGCGCCGACCTTCGGCCGGTTCCCGATCACCTGGATCGCCAGGTTGCCGATCTCGAAGCCCGCATCGCGTACCAGCTTGGCGGTCGCGCCAAGCAGGTCTGCGCCGGACGCGCCGGCCCACTCAGGCCGGCTCGCGCCGAACTGCTCGCCAAGATCACCAAGTCCGGCCGCCGACAGCAGCGCGTCGCAGGCCGCGTGCGCGGCGACGTCCGCATCGGAATGCCCGGCCAGGCCCGGCTCGCCCGGCCACCGCAGCCCGGCCAGGTAGAGGGTCCTGTCCGCGCCGAAGGCATGCACGTCAACGCCGATGCCGACCAGCGGCAGGGCCTGGTGAGTCAACTGATCAGCTGGACAGGATCTCGTCGAGCAGGGCCTCGGCCTTGTCCTCGTTGGTCTTCTCGGCCAGCGCGAGCTCGCTGACCAGGATCTGCCGCGCCTTGGCCAGCATCCGCTTCTCGCCGGCCGACAGCCCGCGCTCGCGGTCCCTGCGCCACAGGTCACGCACCACTTCGGCGACCTTGTTCACGTCGCCAGAGGCAAGCTTCTCCAGGTTGGCCTTGTACCGCCGCGACCAGTTCGTCGGTTCCTCGGTATACGGGGCCCGCAGCACCTCGAAGACGCGCTCCAGCCCCTCCTGCCCGACCACGTCCCTGACCCCGACCAGCTCGGCGTTGTCGGCGGGAACACGCACAGTCAGGTCGCCCTTGTCGACCTTGAGCACGAGGTAAGTCCTATCCTCACCCTTGATCGAACGGGTCTCGATCTCTTCGATCCGAGCAGCCCCATGGTGGGGGTAGACGACAGTGTCGCCAACCTTGAATGACATGTGGCATGTACCCCTTCCGCTGAACCCATGGTACCACGTGCGGATGCGGTGATTCGCTGCCGTTGGCGGCAAAGATGCAGGTCAATGGCTCAGTTGCGGCAAACGATTTCGCGCGGGGCGGAGCGGCCGCCACAGTTGGGGCGGCCCTGGCAGGTGCCGCAAGCCGGTCACGGGGAACAACCAGAGGACGGGCTGGCACGGTCGGCCTTCGATAGGCCCATACTGGGAGAACAAGTTCGCTCTTGCCGGAGGTGCGTGTGAGCCTTGGCGGCGAACCGGAACGGGACGACACAGGCCTGCCGCCGGTTGACATCGAGATTCCCGATGACGCGCGGGAACTCGATCGCGACGTGCAGGCGTATCACCGCGAGCTGCGGGCCCGCCGCCGTGAGCTGCGGCACCGGCGGCTGACCGGGCCGATCGCCAGGGACGGGATCGTGCTCCCGCTGCTGGCCGGCTGCCTGGTCCTGGCGCTGATCGCGGGCACCCTGCTCACCGTGTTCACCGCGGCTGGGCTGAACAACGAGGTGCAGCCGGGGGCCGGCGGCCAGGGCAGCACGCCGAGCACGCCGGCCAGGGCGAGCGCGACGGCCAGTGCGCCGGTGACGATTCCCCAGCCACGGGCGCTCAGCGGCGCGCTGCCGCACGCGACCGTGACCGAGAGCGGCCACAACGTGCCGCTGTACCGGCTGATCGCGAACAGCGGCGCGGTGCTGGTGCTGCTGCCGGCCGGCAACTGCAACTGCAACAACGCGTTCGGCCAGCTCGACGGCGACGCGCTGAACGCCGACGTGCCGATCTACCTGGTCAGCTCGGCAGCCGAGCTGGGCCAGGCCAACCGGCTCGCCACCATGACTGGCAGCTCGGTCAGGGTCGTCGAGGACAAGAAGATGGTGCTGGCAAGGCGGTACCCGCCGACCGGGCTGACCGCGCTGCTGGTCAGCTCCGACGGCCGGGTGGCCGAGGCAGGCCCGCTGCAGCCGGGCCTGAAACTCACCGGCGCGCTCAAGGACCTCGCGGCGGCCGGCCAGTCCGGCTAGCAATTTCGCCGACCCGGCGCCGACAGGCTGCGGCCAGGCGGCTACGCTTTCCGACGACCTGGGATCGGCAACGCGTCCGACCTGGGATCGGCAACGCGTCGAGGGGAGCCTCCCGTGATCTGGAGCGGCCGGGCAATGCCGCGTCGCCTGCTGCTTGTCGCCGCGGCCGCGCTGCTGCCCGCGGTGGCCGGCTGCGAGGCCGGCAACAGCGCTCCCACGCTGCAGTGGCACTACCCGACGCAGGGTGCGGGCACGGTGCTCGGCAAGATCTCGATCAGGAACGTGTTCATCCTCGGCGCCCCGCTCGGCCATCACCTGGGCAAGGGCCAGTCGGCCAGCTTGTTCTTCGCGCTGGTGAACACCGGCCCGAAGGACCAGCTGCTGAGCGTCACCGCGCCCGGAGCGGCCACCTCGGTGACGCTGCCGTCGACCACCATCCCGGTCGGCGCCACGCCGGTGCTGCTGCAGGGCCCGGCGCCCGAGGCGTACCTCAAGGACCTGATCCGGCCGCTGATCAGCGGCCAGTCGGTGAACGTCACGCTCAGGTTCAAGAACGCGGGCAGCGTGACGCTCGCGGTGCCGGTGATCGCGCAGGCACAGTACTTCTCTTCCTACTCGCCGGCCCCGAGCGCCACTGCGACGACCCCGCTCCGGCCTGGCTCGCCTGCCAGCAAGCACGCCAAGCACCGGCGCAAGCACAAGCACAAGAAGTCGGGCTCGCCGTCGCCGAGTCCGTCGGCGAGTTCCTGACCAGCCGCTGCCGCCGGGCTAGCCGACCGGCTCGAACTTGTAGCCGAGCCCGCGTACGGTCACGATGTGCCGCGGGCTGGCCGGGTCTACCTCGACCTTGGCCCGCAGCCGCTTGACGTGCACGTCCAGCGTCTTGGTGTCGCCGACGTAGTCGGCCCCCCAGACCCTGTCGATCAGCTGCATCCTGGTCAGCACCCGGCCAGCGTTGCGCAGCAGCACCTCGAGCAGCTCGAACTCCTTCAGCGGGAGCTGCACCTGCTCGCTGCGCACGGTCACCACGTGCCGTTCCACGTCCATCCGGACCGGCCCTGACTCCATCACCGAGCTCACCGGCTCGTCCGCGTCGCCGCGGCGCCGCAGCACGGCCCGCATCCTGGCCACCAGCTCCCTGGATGAGAACGGCTTGGTCACGTAGTCGTCGGCGCCGAGCTCGAGCCCGACTACCTTGTCGATCTCGCTGTCCTTGGCGGTCAGCATGATCACCGGGACGTTGGAGCGCTCCCGCAGCGTCCTGCACACCTCGCTGCCGGGCAGCCCGGGCAGCATCAGGTCAAGCAGCACCAGGTCGGCGCCGGTGCGATCGAAGGTCTCGATGGCATCGGGCCCGGTCGGGCACACGGCTACCTCGAAGCCTTCCTTGCGGAGCATGTACGAGAGCGCGTCGCTGAACGACTCCTCGTCCTCCACTACCAGTACCCGTGTCACTTGACTGCCTCCCTGACAGATCGCGCCTTCGCGTGGTCCGTGCTCACCGTCGGCAGCACCCTCGACGGGCGCATCGGTAGCAGCAACGTAAACGTGGAGCCGCCGCCTTCCTTGCTCCACACCGTGACCTTGCCGCCGTGCGCCTGGATGACGTGCTTCACGATGGCAAGGCCAAGTCCGGTCCCGCCGGTCGCGCGGGATCGCGCCGGATCGACGCGGTAGAACCGCTCGAAGATCCGCTCAAGCTCATGCTCAGGGATGCCGATGCCCTGATCGGTGACGGTCACCGCGGCCGTGCTGGCATCCGCGCGGCGTACCTGGACCTGCACCCTGGTCTTGTCCGGGCTGTAGGCGACCGCGTTCTCCAGCAGGTTCCGCAGCGCGGTCACCAGCAGGTCCTCGTCGCCCATGATGGAAACGCCGCGCTCGCCGGTCGACTCGAGCACGATGCCGCGGGCATTGGCCTTCATCCGGCACCGGTCGAGCGCCTCGGCGATCACCGCGTCCAGCTTGACCGGGGTCGGGTCGGGCACCGGCTCCGCCGCCTGGATCCTGGACAGCATGATCAGGTCCTGCACCAGGTCGGTGAGCCTGGACGCCTCCTGGCGCATCCGGCCGGCGAACCGCAGCACGGCCTCTGGATCGTGGGCCGCTTCCTCCACCGTCTCGGCCAGCAAAGCCAGCGCGCCAACCGGCGTCTTCAGCTCATGGCTGATGTTGGCCACGAAGTCACGGCGCACCTCGTCGACCCGGCGGCTCTCGGTCTGGTCCTCGGCCAGCAGCAGCACCAGGCCGGCCTCGCCGACCGACCCGCCGAGCGGCGCGACCCGGACCGCGAAGCTGGTGGCCCGCCCGCCGAACCTGCTGGTCATCACGTCGATCTCGCCTTCCCTGGTGGCGCCTTCGCGGCGGACCTGGCGGACCAGGGCAAGCAGTTCACCGACGACCAGGCGATCGTCTTCGACCAGGCCGAACTCGCGGGCCGCGGCGCTCGCCCTGAGCACCCTGTCCTCGCTGTCCAGCACCACCGCCGAGGACAGCAGCACGCCGAGCACGGAGTCGATGCCGGCCGGGAGGGCGGCCGGGGCTGACTGGCCGGGCCGGCGCTGGCCGCTGCCTTGGCCGCTGGTCACCGGCGTGCCGTTGCCGTGCCCGCCGTCACCATGCCCGCCCTTGCCGTTCGCGCCTGGCCCATGCTCGCCGCCGACGCGCTTCGTGCTGCTCCGACCTGCGGGCATGGGCGCTTTCAACCCCCTCTCCACGCTTTGATGGTATGCGCAGGCCCGCCTCTCGCACATCTGCCGTTTTCGCTGGCTGACCGTAATTCGCGCAGTGTTCATGTACTCGCTTGCCGTCGTCAATGTCGCCGACCGGCAGCGGCAAGCTGGGCGTTGTCAACGAGAGTGGCAATGCCGGATCTTTACCCGCAAAGCGGGCAAAGATCGCTCGTTCGCGTACCGCAGGGGTGACAGAGATCACGCGGACCCATCCGCCGCCGGGTCAGCGGCCCTGGCTGCGTACCGCCTCGGCGGCCGCCGCCGCTGCCTCCGGGTCCAGGTAGCGGCCGCCGCGGACAACCGGCATGAACCCGCGATCCAGCTCGTACACCAGCGGCATGCCGGTCGGGATGTTCAGTTCGGCGATCTCCGCGTCACCGATGCCGTCCAGGTACTTGATCAGCGCGCGCAGCGAGTTCCCGTGCGCGACCACCAGCGTGCTGCGGCCGGCCCGCAGGTCGTCGATGATCGCGTCCTGCCAGTACGGCAGCAGCCTGCCGACCACATCGCGCAGGCACTCGGTCCGCGGCAGCAGGTCGTCTGGCAGGCCGGCATATCTCGGGTCGCCGTGCTGCGACATCGGGTCGTCGTCCGGCAGCGGCGGCGGCGGCACATCGTAGGACCTGCGCCACAGCATGAACTGCTCGTCGCCGTACTGCTCCCTGGTTTGCGCCTTGTTCTTGCCCTGCAGCGCGCCGTAGTGCCGCTCATTGAGCCGCCAGGACCGGCGCACCGGCAGCCAGCCGAGGTCGGCAGCGTCCAGCGCGATGTTCGCGGTCTCGATGGCCCGGCTCAGCACCGAGGTATACACCACGTCAGGCCGCAGCCCGGCCGCGGCAAGCTGCTCGCCGCCGCGCGCCGCTTCCGCTCGGCCAGCCGCCGAGAGCCGCACGTCCACCCACCCGGTGAACAGGCCCTTGGCATTCCACTCGCTCTCGCCGTGCCGCAGCAGGATCAGCGTGCCCATGTGCGCAGCCTACTGGCGCCCCGCCAGACGGCGGCCGACTCTCCCGGCCGCCCGTCGTTTCACCGATTCTGGCGGTTCTATATCGGGCGAAGCTCACATTCAGACCACAAGAATCGATGAAATGTTCGGATAATCTCGCCGCCTGGCTGCGGGAACATGCGGCGGACGTCCTGGGTTGGTTCTTCTCGGAGGTGAAGGCCGTGCCGCGACGCGCTCCCCGGCGGATCGCCACCGTCAGCGTGCACACGTCGCCGCTCGAGCAGCCTGGCACCGGTGATGCGGGCGGCATGAACGTCTACGTGGTCGAGGTCGCCAGGCGGCTGGCCGCCAGGGGCGTCGAAGTCGACATCTTCACCAGGGCGGTGTCACGTGACCAGCCACAGGTCGCCGAGCTGGCGCCTGGCGTGCTGGTCAGGCACCTGCCGGCCGGGCCGTTCGAGGACCTGGACAAGTCTGACCTGCCCGGCCAGCTCTGCCAGTTCACCTTCGAGTTGCTGCGCACCGAGGCCGCGCACGCGCCAGGCAGGTATGACCTGGTACACGGGCACTACTGGCTGTCCGGCCAGGTCGGGGCCGTGGCCAAGGAGCGCTGGGGAGTGCCGCTGGTGCAGTCGATGCACACCCTCGGCAAGGTGAAGAACGCGGCGCTGGCGGACGGCGATGCGGCCGAGCCCGCGGTCAGGCTGCGCGGCGAGGCCGAGGTGGTGGCGACGGCGGACCGGCTGATCGCCAACACCGAGGACGAGGCAACACAGCTGATCCACTCCTACGATGCCGATCCGGCCAGGATCGCGACCATCAACCCGGGCGTGGACCTGGCGGTCTTCCAGCCCGGCTCGCAGCAGCTCGCCAGGCGGCGGCTCGGCCTGCCGGACGACGGGGTGGTACTGGTCTTCGCCGGCCGGGTGCAGCCGCTCAAGGCACCAGACCTGGTGCTGCACGCGGCCGCCAGGCTGGTCGCCGACGACCCGGCGCTGGCCGGGCGGCTGACCGTCGCGTTCGTCGGCGGGCCGAGCGGGGCCGGCCGAAACGACCCGGACGGGCTGTACCAGCTAGCCGCCAGGCTCGGCCTTGCGGCAAACCTGCGGCTCGAACCGCCGTGCCCGCAGCCGGAGCTGGCCGAGTGGTACCGCGCCGCGACGCTGGTCATGGTGCCGTCGTACTCGGAGTCGTTCGGGCTGGTCGCGGTGGAGGCGCAGGCCTGCGGCACCCCGGTGGTGGCCGCCGCGGTCGGCGGGCTGCGGACGGCGGTCAGGCACGGCCGGTCTGGCATGCTGGTCGATTCCCGCGATCCGGCCAGGTACGCGCGCGCGGTGCGCGAGCTGATCTCCGCGCCGGAGGCGCTGGCCAGGCTGTCCAGCGGGGCGCGCGAGCATGCCTCGAGATTCGGCTGGTCGGCGACCGTGGACGCGCTGATGCAGGTATACGGCACCGTGCTGGCCGAGGCTGCTGCCAGAGTAGAAGCGTGACCGACGCAGCCAGCACAGCGCTCGCCGCCGCGCTGGCCGAGCTCGACCTCGAGTACGAGTCCCCGCAGCCAGGCGCGTTCCTGGTGAAGCTGGCCGGGCAGCACAAGCTGGCCACGATGACCTGGCTGATCGCCGGCGCGCACAGCCTGCATGTCGAGGCGTTCTTCTGCCGGCAGCCGGACGAGAACCACGCCGAGTTCTACCGCTTCCTGCTCGAACGTGGGGCGCGAATGTACGGCGTGCACTTCGCGCTCGACCCGGTCGGCGACGTGTACCTGGTCGGCAGGCTGCCGCTGGCCGCGATATCCGCTGACGAGATCGACCGGCTGCTCGGCTGCGTGCTCAGCTACAGCGACGAGACCTTCGACCAGGCGCTGATGATCGGCTTCGCCTCCGCGATCAAGAAGGAGTACGACTGGCGGGTCAAGCGCGGCGAGAGCCTGGCCAACCTGCGCGCGTTCAGCCGGCTGACCGAGCACGCGGAACCGCGGCTCGGCGACTGAGCCGCCGCGTCCCTAGGACTTCACCAGGCGCGAGATGGCCTCGGTGGCCTCCTTGACCTTGCCGGCGGCCTCGGGGCTGCCGTCCTCGATCGCCTGGGTCACGCAATGGCCGAGATGATCTTCGAGCAGGCCGATGGCAACCGCCTGCAGCGCCCGCGTCGCAGCCGAGATCTGGGTCAGCACGTCGATGCAGTAGGTGTCTTCCTCGACCATCCGCTGCAGCCCGCGTACCTGGCCCTCTATCCGGCGGAGGCGCTTCAGGTAGGCGTCTTTCTCCTGCGTGTAGCCGCGCATGTCCTGACGGTACCTGGTCCACGGGCATTTGCCATCGCAGGGTAGAAAGTATGAGTCGGCCCACGGGAACTCCGGCCGGGCCTTCTGCGATTCTTACTTGTAGGTTCCCCCGGAGGCTGCGGAAAGGGCGGTCGCCATCATGGTCAGTGCCGACATGCAGCGCGCAGTCGCCAGCCGCGACCTCGGCATGCAGCGGATCACCATGTACACCTGGTGGATCGGCGCGCTCGCCGCCGCGATCGCCGCGGTGATCATGTTCTCGTTCGGCCGCCATCCCGGCGATCAGGTCGTGCGCGGCATCGTGGTCCCCGGCCAGCCGCCCGCCGCGGCGCACTGCCCCTGCACCGCCACGTCGGGCGCGTCATGACGAGTGCGCCGTTGACTGCACGGCCATGACCGGGGCGGCGCTCGCCAGGGACCGTTTCGAGGTGTTCGGCACGACCGGGATCCTGGTGATCACCGACCCCCGCTCGGCCGGCCAGGCTCGCGCCATCGCCGATCGCGAGCTGGCGGCGGTCGACCTGGCCTGCAGCAGGTTCAGGCCGGACTCTGAGCTCAGCCGCCTGAACGCCTCGGCTGGCAAGGCCATGCGGGTCAGCAAGCTGTTCGCCGAGCTGATCGCCGCCGCGCTGCGGGCCGCCAAGCTGACCAGCGGCGCGGTCGACCCGACCTGCGGCCGGGCGATCACCGGCCTCGGCTACGACAGGGACTTCGCAGAGCTCAGGGCCGAGGGCGAGATCCCGCCCAGGCTCACCGGCTCGGTCAGCCCGGTACCCGGCTGGCACAGCGTGCACCTCGACCAGGCAGGCCGCCGGGCCAGGCTGGACCGCGGCGCGCAGCTCGACCTCGGCGCGACCGCGAAGGCCTGGGCGGCCGACAAGTGCGCCGAACAGATCGCGGCCAAGCTGGACTGCGGTGTGCTGGTCAGCCTGGGCGGCGACATCGCGGTGGCCGGGCCGGCGCCGGCCGACGGCTGGCCGGTCCGGGTGACCGACGACCACGCGGCACCACCGGAGGCACCGGGCCAGACGGTCACGATCAGCGCGGGCGGGCTGGCCACCTCGAGCACGACGGTCAGAACCTGGTCGGTGGGCGGCAGGCAGGTGCACCACATCATCGACCCGGCCACCGGCGAGCCGGCCAGATCGTGCTGGCGCACGGTCAGCGTGGCCGCTGGCAGCTGCGTCGACGCCAACACCGCGAGCACCGCGGCGATCGTGCGGAGCGCCGCGGCGGCAGGGTGGCTGTCGGATCTTGGCCTGCCGGCCCGGCTGGTCATGCACGACGGCACCGTCGAGATCACGGCGGGCTGGCCGGCCGACGGCGGCCCTGGCGAGGCGGCATGACCGGAGGCAGCGTGCTGCTGGCCGGCCAGGCCAGGCACGTCATCATCGTGACCTCGACCACGCCGCTGTGGTACGCGACCAGGGCCAGCGGCATCACCGCCATGGTGCTGCTCAGCGCCAGCATGGTGCTCGGCGTGCTCACCTCGGTCCGCTACCAGCGGCCTGGCTGGCCCCGGTTCCTGACCGTCGGCCTGCACCGGAGCGTCTCGCTCATCGCGCTGGCGTTCACGATGATCCACATCGCCACCGCGCTGGCCGACCAGTTCGTGCCGATGGGCGTTCAGAACGTGCTGATCCCGTTCCTCACGCCGTACCGGACGCTGTGGGTGGGCCTCGGCACGATCGCGTTCGACCTCATGCTGGCGCTGATCATCACCAGCCTGCTGCGCGCCAGGATGAGCCTGGTCAGCTGGCGCCTGGTGCATTTCACCGCGTACCTGTGCTGGCCGGTGGCCATCCTGCACGGGCTCGGCACCGGCTCCGATACCCAGGTCCGCTGGGTGCTGCTGCTCACGCTGGCATGCGTGGCCGGCGTCACCGCGGCGGTCTGCTGGCGGCTCAGCTACGGCTGGCCGTCGCACCGGGCGGCCAGGCTGGCCGGCGCGGTCGCGGTGGTGCTCGCGCTGATCGCCGGCGGCACCTGGCTGTCCAACGGGCCGCTGCAGCCTGGCTGGGCACGCAAGGCCGGCTCGCCCACGCTGGTCAGGCCCGCATCGGCCGGATCCAGACAGCAGACGGGACAAGGCTGATGGGCCAGCAAGGCCCGGACGGGACGACCCGCCAGGACCAGCACGGGCAGGGCCGGCTGCTGCCCGGCGACGGCACCGTCGATCTGGCGGCGCATCTCGACCTGCACGGGCCGCCGCCGTTCAGCGACGGCCGGCCCGGCGCGGTGTCGCTGATCGACCAGGTGGACAAGGCGGGACTGACCGGTCGCGGCGGCGCCGGATTCCCGACCGGCCGCAAGTTGCGCGCGGTCGTCGAGGCCGGGCGACGGGGCGGGGCGATGCACTCACAGGTCGGCACCGTCGTGGTGGCCAACGGCGCAGAATCCGAGCCGGCCAGCCGCAAGGACAGGCAACTGCTCAGCCAGTCCCCGCATCTGGTGCTCGACGGCATGGTGCTCGCGGCCGAGGCGGTCGGCGCCACCAGGACGTACCTGTGCGTGCACGCCGCAGCGCCCGGCGGCGCGGTGCAGGGCGGTGGTCCGCCCAGGGAGGCACTGGGCGGGCCGCTGCGGGAAGCGGTGGTCAGCCGGGAGCGCAGCGGCCTCAACCGGGTGCCCATTCAGGTCGTCGAGATACCTGGCGGCTACGTGTCCAGCCAGGAGACCGCGCTGGTCAACCTGATCAACGGCGGCCGCGCGGTGCCGACGTTCGTGCCGCCGCGGCCGGCCGTGCGCGGCGCGCACAAGCGGCCGACCCTGGTGCAGAACGTGGAGACGCTGGCCAACATCGCGCTCATCGCCAGGTACGGCGCCGACTGGTTCAGGCAGGCCGGCGACGCCGAGGCACCGGGTACCGCGCTGGTCACCGTGAGCGGCGCGGTGACCAGCCCAGGCGTCTACGAAGTGGACCTTGGCAGCCGGGTCACCGACCTGATCTCGCTGGCCGGCGGCCCGGCCGCCGACCCGCAGGCGGTGCTGGCCGGCGGCTACTTCGGCGGCTGGCTGCCGATGCAGGCACTGGCCGGCCTGCGGCTGAGCCAGCCAAGCCTGCGCCGGGCCGGTGCCTCGCTCGGTCCAGGCGTCATCGTGCTGCTGCCGGCCGCCGCCTGCCCGCTTGCCGAGACCGCGCATGCTGTCGCGTACCTGGCCGGGCAGAGCGCCGGCCAGTGCGGGCCGTGCAAGCTCGGCCTGCCGGTGCTGGCCGAGTGCATGCAGCGGATCGCGTTCGGGCGGCCGGGCCGCGACCTGCTCGGCTCGGTGCAGCAGGTATTCGCGCTGGTGGCAGGCCGGGGTGCCTGCCACCTGCCGGACAGCGCCGCCGGGCTGGCGGCAGGCACGCTTGCCGTCTTCGAGGCCGAGGTACGCAGGCATGCCGAGCAGGGGCCATGCCCGCGGGTCAACCATCCGCAGGTGCTGCCGGCGCCGGACCTGGTGCCGGCATGACCGGGCGGAACGTGCAGCAGACGCTGCGGGTGAACCCGATCGCCTGCGACTCGCACGGGCTGTGCATGGAACTGCTGCCAGAACTGGTCGCCGCTGACCCGTGGGGATACCCGATCATCAGGCCGGGTCCGGTCCCCGCGGAACTGCTGCCGCTTGCCAGGCGGGCCGTCACCGCCTGCCCGACACTCGCGTTGTTGCTGATCCGGGCGGACGACCAAGCGGACCCTCCGCAGACCTGACAGCTACCATCGCGTCAGGCTCTGCATCTGGAGGAACCGGTGGGTCCGCTTGACGGCGTGCGCGTGATCGAGATCGCCAGCCTGGCGCCGGCCCCGTTCGGCTGCATGATCCTGGCCGACCTCGGTGCTGACGTGCTGCGGGTCGACCGCGCCGAGCGGTGCGGGCCGCAGGCCAGGCCGCCCGCCGACCCGCTCAGCCGAGGCCGGCGCTCGATCGGGCTGAACCTGAAGGACCCGGCCGGGCTTGACCTGCTGCTCAGCCTGGTCGACCAGGCGGACGTGCTGGTCGAAGGCTTCAGGCCGGGGGTGACCGAGCGGCTCGGCTTCGGCCCGGCCGAGTGCGCACGGCGGAACCCCAGGCTGATCTACGCGCGGATGACCGGCTGGGGGCAGCAAGGCCCGCTCGCGCCGACCGCCGGGCACGACATCGATTACATCGCGATCTCCGGTGCGCTCGGCCCGATCGGCCGGGCCGGCCAGTCGCCGGTGCCGCCGCTCAACCTGGTCGGCGACTTCGGCGGTGGCGGCATGCTGCTGGCCGTGGGCGTGCTCGCCGCGCTGGTCGAGCGGTCAGGATCCGGCCTTGGCCAGGTGGTTGACGCCGCCATGGTGGACGGCTCGGCGCTGCTCACCTCGTTCCTGCACGGCATGCTGTCCACTGGGGCGTGGCAGGACAAGCGCGGCAGCAACCTGCTCGATGGCGGCGCGCCGTTCTATGACACCTACCAGACGGCGGACGGCGGCTACGTCGCGGTCGGCGCGCTTGAGCCGCAGTTCTACTCGGCCCTGCTCGACGGGCTCGGCCTCGCCGACGAGGGACTGCCGGCCCAGCACGACAGGTCGGGCTGGCCGCGGCTACGCGACCGGTTCACCGCGGTGTTCGCCCAGCGCACGAGGGATGAATGGGCCGCGGTGTTCGCCGGCACCGACGCCTGCGTGGCCCCGGTGCTCGGCCTGGCCGAGGCGCCCGCGCACCCGCACGCCACCGCGCGCAACGCATTCGTCGAGATCGCCGGCGTGCGCCAGCCGGCGCCCGCGCCCCGATTCGGCAGGACCGCAGCGGCCGAGCCGACCGCACCGCCGACACCGGGCGCCGACACCGACACGGTGCTTGCCGGGCTCGGGCTGACCGGCGCCGAGATAGCCGCGCTGCGGGCCACCGGCGCCGTTGGCTAACCCGGCCGGCCGACCTGGCGTGGTACTGCGGCGGTTGCTCCGGCGCAGCCCGCAGGACGCGGAGATCCTCAGGCTTGCGGTGCCGACGTTCGGCGCGCTCGTCGCCGAGCCGCTGTTCCTGCTTGCCGACTCGGCCATCGTCGGCCGTCTTGGCACGGTGCCGCTCGGCGGGCTCGGCGTGGCAAGCCAGGCGCTGAGCACGCTGCTCGGCCTGTCCATCTTCCTCGCCTACGGCACCACAGCCGCGGTCGCCAGGCAGCTCGGCGCCGGGCAGCTGCGGGCCGCGCTCCGGCAGGGCATCGACGGACTGTGGCTCGCCGGGCTGATCGGCGTGCTGGCGCTCGCGATCTGCTGGCCGCTTGCGGTACCCATCGTGCATGCCTTCGGCGGCTCTGCCGGAGTGTCCGCTGCCGCGGTCAGCTACCTGAAGGTCAGCCTGCTCGGCGCGCCGAGCATGCTGATGGTGCTGGCCGGCACCGGGGTGCTGCGCGGGCTGCAGGACACCAGGACGCCGCTGCTGGTGGCGGTGCTGGCCAACGTGCTGAATGCCGCGCTGAACGCCACCTTCGTGCTCGGCCTGCACTGGGGCATCGCCGGCTCGGCCTGGGGCACGGTGATCGCGCAGACCGGCACCGCGGCCGCGTACCTGGCATCGGTGGCGCGCGGTGCCCGGCGGGCAGGCGTCAGCTTCGCGCCGGACCTGGCCGGCCTGCGCGCCGCCGCGTTCGCCGGCGCGGCGCTGGTGCTGCGCACCGCAGCGCTGCAGGCCGTGCTGATCATCATGACCGCCATCGCCGCCAGGCAGGGCGATGCCGCCATCGCCGCGCACCAGGTGGCGATGCGGATCTGGAACCTGTTCGTCTATGCGCTCGATGCCATCGCGATTGCCGGGCAGGCGATCACCGGGCGCTACCTCGGCGCTGGCGACGTGCCAGGCGCCAGGGCCGCGACCGGCCGGATGATCGGCTGGGGCGCGGTCTACGGCGTCGCCTTCTCGGTTGTCCTGCTCGCGCTGCGGCCGGTGCTGCCCGGCTTGTTCGACGTCACGCCGGACGTGCGCGGCCTGCTGCTCAGCGTGCTGCTTGTGGTCATCGTGCAGCAGCCGCTGGCCGGCGTGGTGTTCGTCCTTGACGGCGCGCTGATCGGCGCCGGCGACCAGGACTACCTGGCGCTGGCCGGGCTCGCCGCGCTCGCGGTGTTCGCCGCGGCGGCCGCCTGGGTGGTGACGACCGGGTCAGGGCTGGTCGCGCTCTGGCTTGCCTACAGCCTGTGGATGGTGGCCAGGTTCGCCACCCTCATGTTGCGCGCGCGGACGCCACGGTGGCTGGTGACCGGTGCCGTCAGGCGCTGAGCACGAGCCCGGTACCTGGGCAAATGTTGCCCGAATGGCGTTCGTGCAGGTACTATTGCGAACGGTTTGACGAAGGCACCTCGTTCGGTGAGGCGTCGACACGAACACAGGCCACTGATCCGACGACGTCGAGAGACGCCCAGGGTCAGGACAGGTCTCCCCGGCTTAAGGGGTGACCCGAAGTGGCTGCACCACGGCAGGTGCTACGTCGTGTCGTGCCAAAGCTCTGACGAGTTGGGGGTGCGCTCCGGCAGTACAGCCGGGACCTGTCTCCTTGTGCCGTATGGCTGGCACCCGCGTGTGTCACGGCTGAAGGAGGCGAGACATGGAAAGCAGTAGACCGGGCCATGAACAGGCCCACATCCAGCAGATCTCGCTGACCTTCGGCACGCGGTAACCAGCCGCTTCGCGTCTTCGGCCGCCGGATGCCCGCGCATCGCCGCGCGGTGCAGGCGGCTGCCGCGTGCCTCCCTCGATCGCCAGGAAAGGGAGGGATGGCCATGACAAGCACGACGGTGAACAGCCGGAGCGCGGTACGCGACGCCGAGCACCTCGGCGACATCCGCGGCGCGCTCGGCACCATCAGGCTGGACGACACCGGCCCGCGTCGTGGCAGGTCGGCCACCCTCAAGACGCTGCTCGCCATCATCGGCCCAGGGCTGATCGTGATGGTCGGCGACAACGACGCCGGCGCGTTCGCCACCTACGGCCAGGCTGGCCAGGATTACGGCACCAGGCTGCTGTGGACGCTGCTGCTGCTGGTGCCGGTGCTGTATGTGAACCAGGAGATGGTGCTGCGGCTCGGCGCGGTCACCGGCGTCGGGCACGCCCGGCTGATCCTGGAGCGGTTCGGCAAGTTCTGGGGCGCGTTCAGCGTCATCGACCTGTTCATCCTGAACGCGCTGACGATCATCACCGAGTTCATCGGGATCACCCTCGCGGCGGGCTACCTCGGCTTGCCCAGGGGCGTCGCGGTGGCACTCGCCGCCCTGGTCATCATCGGCGCGGCGTTCACCGGCAGCTTCCGCAGGTTCGAGCGGATCGCCATCGGACTGTGCGTCGGCTCGCTGCTGCTGATCCCGATCTACTTCCTCTCGCATCCGTCAGCCGCCCAGATGGCCAGGGGATTCGTCACCCCGGTGCTGCCGGGCGGGTCAGGCTCGCTGGCCACGGTCATGCTGCTAGTGATCGGGATCGTCGGCACCACGGTCGCGCCGTGGCAGCTGTTCTTCCAGCAGAGCTACGTCATCGACAAGCGGATCACGCCGCGGTTCATCAAGTACGAGAAGGCCGACCTGTGGATCGGCATCGTGATCGTGGTCCTCGGGGCCGGCGCGATCATGGGCTTCACCGCTGCGGCGTTCGCCGGGCACGCCGGTGCCGGGCACTTCACCGACGCTGCCGGGATCGCTGCCGGGCTGCAAGCGCACGCGGGCCGGGTGGCCGGCGTGCTGTTCGCGGTGGCGCTGCTCGACGCCTCCGTCATCGGCGCGTTCGCGGTCTCGCTGTCCACCGCGTA